>JAFLCP010000200.1 GCA_017303505.1 Planctomycetota bacterium
GGCGTGATAACTGTAGCAGGTACCATCGACCGTGAAGCCGACGGTGCATCACGCTCCATCATCGTGCGAGCAACCTCCATAGATGGCTCATTCACCGATCAAATCTTCTCGATCGCCATCAATGATCTGGATGAGTTTGATGTTGGTACCGTGACCGATACCAATGCAACCGCGAATAACGTCAATGAAAATGTAGCCGTGGGTACTCTGGTTGGTATCACAGCCGCTGCCAGCGACGTCGATGCGACTAACAACACCATCACCTATTCATTGCAAAACAATGACGGTGGACGATTTGCCATCGATAGCACGACGGGCGTGGTAACCGTCGCCGGGGCCATCGACCGAGAAGCCGATGGATCAACACGTAGCATCACTGTTCGAGCAACTTCAGCCGACGGCTCATTTACGGACCAAAACTTCTCCATTGCCATCAACGATCTCGATGAGTTTGATGTTGGTACCGTGACCGATACCAATGCAACCGCGAATAACGTCAATGAAAATGCAGCCGTGGGCACTCTGGTTGGTATCACAGCCGCCGCCAGCGACGTCGATGCGACCAACAATACCATCACCTATTCGCTGCAAACTAACGATGGCGGACGATTCACCATCGACAGCACCACGGGCGCGGTAACCGTCGCCGGTGCCATCGACCGCGAAGCCGACGGACTTACTCGTTCCATCACCGTTCGAGCAACTTCAACTGATGGCTCGTTCATCGACCAAATTTTCTCCATTGCCATCAACGATGTTGACGAATTCGATGTCGGTACTGTCACCGACACCAACGCAACCAGCAATAATGTCAACGAAAATGCAGCCGTGGGGACAGCTATCGGTATTACGGCTTCCGCCAGTGATATCGATGCGACCAACAACGCCATCACCTATTCGTTGCAAAACAATGACGGTGGACGCTTCGCGATCGATAGCTCGACGGGAGTCGTGACCGTCGCGGGGGCCATTGATCGTGAAGCAGACGGATCATCGCGCAGCATCACCGTTCGAGCGACCTCCACAGACGGTTCGTTTACCGATCAAACGTTCTCCATCGCCATCAACGATGTTGACGAATTCGATGTCGGCGCTGTCACCGATACCAACGCAACTATCAATAATGTCAACGAAAATGCCGCCGTGGGTACAACTGTTGGTATCACCGCTTCCGCTACCGACTTCGACGCAACCAACAACTCCATCACTTATTCGTTGCAAAACAATGATGGTGGGCGATTTGCCGTCGATAGCACTACTGGCGTTGTGACTGTCGCAGGCGCCATCGACCGTGAAGCCGATGGACCATCGCGCAGCATCACCGTTCGAGCGACGTCAACCGACGGTTCGTTCACCGATCAAACTTTTTCCATCGCCATTAATGATCTCGATGAATTTGATGTAAGCGGCAGCAGCGATACAAATCCGGTTGCCAACATCGTCCAAGAGCATTCTCCAATAGGTACCGTGGTCGCTATAACAGCTCAGGCGATCGATGCCGACGCAACCAATCACTCGGTCACGTATCAACTTGCCAATGATGCACAAGGACGGTTTGCGATCGACCCAACTACCGGAATTTTGACTGTTGCAGACTCTTCTCTGCTTAGATATGAACTTGGCCCTTCATACCAAATTACCGTACAAGCGACTTCAAGTGATGGCAGCTTTAGTCTCACGGACTTTACGATTGAGCTAAACAATCTTAATGACGCTCCCATTGCGGTGGATGACAGCCTGAGTGTTGCTGAAAACGGATTGCAGGGGCTTGATGTATTACAAAATGACTACGACCTAGATCCAGGCGATAACTTCTCGATCACGCATGCTCATATCGTATCCGGTTTGGGAAGTTTGACGTTCAATGCCGGACAACTCCAATTCAATCCAGGTCCTCATTACGATTATCTCTCTGTGGGCGAATCAGAAACGATCGTGATCGAGTACGTAATCGAAGATGTGGCTGGTCTATCCGACATTGCTCAAGCAACGCTAACCATCCATGGATCACGCGACGCCTTAACCCTCAATGCCCCAGATCTATTAATTGCCGAAGACAGCGTTTTCTCCTGGCCAATCTTGATCTCACAGGTTGATATAAACGGTGAATCACTAACATCCGTCACGGTAGTTGGGCTGCCCGAGGGTACGGAGTTTAGGGATCTCGCGAACCAGTTGAGACTTGTAAATGCGAATCAGGCCGTTGAACTCTTTGGGCTTGACCTTCCCAGCCTCACCGTTGAACTACCGGAGCATATCTCGGGGGTATTCAACGTAATGATTTCAACTCAATCAGATCTTGGCCCTGCTAGCTTGCAGTCGATCAACCGCAATATCGAATTAACCGGCGTTGCAGACTCCCCAGCTATAAGCGCAGAAGATGCGAGAGGGCAATTGGGAACTCACATCCCGATTGTCTTGAACAGTTCTTTGTTAGACGTGGATGGTAGCGAGTCAATGGTATTGCGATTACGTGGTATACCAGTCGGTATAGCAATTAGCGATTCGATCCGTCAAGTCGTTTCTGAATCAGCATCCAACTGGTACGACATTTCCAATTTTGAGCTTACAAAATTGTATCTCGATACTTCTGGTGGAGTTGACGGTACTGTTGAATTGGAATTCTCGTCCACAGCGGTTGAAGGCTCGAACCAGAACGAAGCGACATCAACAGTACGCTTTGAAGTTATCATTGACCAGGTTTTACCTGTGTTTGAACTAAACAATGAACTTCCAGTATCAACAAGCGAGTCCACTAGCGCCTCTCCAGATCAGGGATTGGACAAATCTACAGATGAAACGAGCTCAACTACGGCTGCGGTTATCGAGGGGGCAGGGGAGATTGTGCAGGAATTCATCATTGTGATGGAACAGCTTTCCGATCCATTGGCTACACTGGACGATTCAGACGATCTGACAGAAGTAAACGAGTTACGCGAACTTGATTCTCGCGAGTCGCTTTCTTTCGAACTCTCCACTTTTGAAATCGGCGAGTTGAATACCTACAGAAACATCCATTCGATGGACTCAGCGGTTTCATTCGAAGGCTATTCTTACGCCAATATGATAGGTTTCGAGGCTGCGGCTCAAGTATTCATTGGTGCGAACTCGGTGGACGGCGTTACCGGTGTCAACAGCGCGGTGTTGATGATGTGGAATATGATTCGATTTACCATCTCAACGCTTCCATCCTCGCGAGACCAAGATATCGTTGACGACGTCAGATACTCGCAAACCAACCACCGATCGCAAAGACGATAACGCTTTTCTGCTTAGAAACGTCAGACAACACAGTCGCCGAAGCCCCTCTCCTACGCTCGCGTCAAACCCCGTTGGGTGGAGTGCTGTTAGCACAATCGGCACAACCTGCCTAGTTGAGCCGAAAATCCCAGCGAAATCTGCATATACCGCCTAGACCACACAGTTTTCCAGCCGAAACCCGCCAAAGATGCTGGTTTCGGATTGACTTTGTGAACTACGGTTTAACGGCTAGAGGTATGTCGGGAATGAGTACTTTCCCTCATTTAGAGGTTGGGAAACCGTGAGCAAATCCAAACGCAACAATCGTCGTCCATCCTTAAGAATTCGAGATCTTGAGCGACGAATTCTATTGTCGGCAACCTGGATCGATACATCGGCTGTTGAAGAAACATCCAATGCCGGTGCAAACGAAGGTCTTGAAAGCCAGTCCATCGACGCAACTTTAGCTCAGATCGACGCTTTGCTGCAAGCAGAAGCCTATGTAACCCCGCCCGGTTCCGATCAACAACTCCCCAGTTCTCTTTCTGAGCAAGCGGAGAATCTGGATTCGGGCTCATCGAGCATTGACACCGTTTCCGAAAACGCTTCGGAACAAGTGGACTCTTCCGAACTGCGGCATGAACTCGTGTTAATCAGTGAAGAAGTGCCCGACGTTGACCAGTTGCTGGCCGGTATTCGCCAGGACGCTAACACGCTGTTTGATGTATATGTTGTCGATCGCTCACAATCTGGGTGGGAGCAACTTCAGAATTACCTCGTCGACGCCAATATTCAGTTTGATGCGATTCACTTTGTAACCCACGGAACGAATGCTGGATTCCAATTCGGATCAGATTGGGTCAATTCCGATACTTTATTGAATCAGTCAGAAACACTGGCTCAAGTAGGTCAATTCCTGAGTGAAGACGCTGACTTACTTCTGTATGGTTGTAGTATTGCGGAAACAGATGCGGGCCAAAATATCGTCACTTCGTTGGCTCAACTCACCTCGGCAGATGTTGCCGCTAGCTCCGACCTCACTGGGCACTGGACGCTTGGTGGAGACTGGGATCTCGAATACCGCGTTGGAAACGTAGAAAGCTCTTTCGCCTTCTCGGAAGACCTTCAGGGCAACTGGCAGTATACGATGGTGACGTATACTCTTTTGGATAATTTTGCCTCAGCCTCTTATTCGAACAACAATGGGACGAATAACTTCGCTGGAAGTTGGACGGAGAGTGACGCTGGTGGAGCAGGCGCGGGATCTGGCCACCAGCTTATCACGGGTGGTCAACTTCGTCTCCAGCCGGTAAATGCAGCAAACTGGATTTATCGCGATGCAAACTTGTCAGGTGCCAATTCGGCGAGCGTGTCGTTCTATTACAACAGCACCCTTGATAACAATTCGAACTATACCTCGATCATGTTCCAGGTGTCGTCGGATGGTGGCTCCAACTACACTACGCTTTATACTTTCGATAAGACGACGAATATAACTTCCGGAACATTGTCCACGGACATATCCGCCTATATCTCCTCCAATATGCGATTTCGCTTTGACGTCGATACGGGAGCTTCCGGTTCGTATTATTTGTATGTCGATGATTTCCAAGTAACCTATGGAGTCAATACGGCACCAACTGCGGTTTCCGACACAGCAACTGCCGTCGAAGCTGGCGGTGTTAACAACGGAACCGCTGGAACCAATCCGACAGGCAACGTCCTTACCAATGACACAGACGCCGATGCTGGTGATACCAAAACCGTTTCAGGCGTGGCAGCTGGTGTTGTCGGAAGCGCATCAACTAATGTTGGGGCCAATGTTTCAGGTACATACGGCTCGATCAATATCGCAGCAAATGGCAGCTACACCTACACAGTCGACAATAATAACGCGGCAGTGCAGGCGCTTTTCAATACTAGTAACACGCTAACCGACGTATTCACGTATACTATGCGTGATACACTTGGATTGACGAGCACAACGCAGATTACTGTCACCATTCAAGGTGCAAACGATACTCCAACAGATATATCTGGCTCTCTTTCGGTCAGCGAAAATGCTGCGAACGGAACAAATGTAGGCAGTTTAACATCCACCGATGCTGATGCGGTGACGACCACGCCTACTGTTTACGTGAATGAGAATTTTGAATCCGGTGCAACGGGCTGGACCAACAATACAACAGAAACTGCATCCGGACTCACCAATTTCCTCGGTAGATTCGCAGGCAGCGGTGGGAACCAAGCCGTATCTAAGACATTTTCTTTGGCATCCAATCTACAAATCGCAGTTGTTGAATTCGATCTTTATCGAATCGATTCGTGGGACGGCGAAACATTTCGCGTTTTCGTCAATGATACGCAATCACTCTCTATCGCATTGAATCAGTCTTCCGGCTTCACGCAAACCAGCGGAACAACAGGTAACGTTTCGTGGGTCGCAACGCCAGTCACATCCAGTAGCAATACCGTGTTTGGAGGCTGGACCGATCAACAAATCCGAGTGACCTTGACCATAACGCAACCAACAGCGTCGCTCAAGGTCGGCTTCGGTTCAACACTCGATCAGGATGTGTCCGACGAGGCCTATGGTATCGACAATTTCAAGATAACAGGAAGCGGCGTCGCATATTCCTTAGTCGATAACGCTGGAGGAAGATTTGCGGTAGATAGCCTCACCGGTGCAGTGACAGTCGCCAACTCTTCTCTGCTCAATTTTGAATCGGCAACTTCCCATAACGTCACAGTGCGCGCGACTGACTTTGGGGGCCAAACATACGATGAGGTTATGGCCGTTACATTGTCCGACGTGGATGAATTCGATGTTGGAGCCGTTACGGACAGTAATGCGACAACCAACACAGTTGCCGAAAACGCTGCAAACGGTACCGCTGTCGGAGTGACCGCGACAGCTTCCGACGCCGACGGCTCGAATAACACGATTACGTACACTCTGGACAACAATGCGGGAGGGAGGTTCTCGATTGGCAGTAGTACCGGCATTGTGACTGTCGCCAACTCGACGCTGCTCAATTTTGAATCTGCGACTTCACACAGCATCACTGTTCGAGCAACCTCAAGTGATGGAAGCTTCTCCACACAGAGCTTCACCATCAACCTTTCTGACGTAGATGAATTCGATGTAGGTTCGGTGACTGATACCAATGCTTCAGCCAACACGATCGCAGAAAACACCTCCAATGGTACTGCGGTCGGAATTACTGCGTCCGCTTCCGACGCCGATGGTTCAAACAACACCATCACTTATTCGTTGGACGACAATGCGGGTGGGCGATTCGCGATCGCCAGCGGGACCGGCATCGTTACCGTTGCCAACTCCACTCTATTGAATTTTGAATCAGCGACATCCCATAACGTCACCGTACGGGCAACATCAAGCGATGGAAGTTTTTCTACGCAGGTGTTTACGATCAGTCTAACAGACGTGGATGAGTTTGACGTCGGTTCGATCATCGACACCAATGCCACTGCCAATACCGTCGTTGAAAACTCTGCCAATGGAACCGCTGTCGGAATTACGGCCTCTGCCTCCGATGCTGACGGATCCAACAACACTATCACCTACTCACTCGATGATAATGCGGGTGGTAGATTCGCCATTGCCAGCGGGACCGGAATTGTCACTGTTGCCAATTCAAGTTTGCTAGATTTTGAGTCTGCATCCTTCCACAATATTACCGTGAGAGCGACCTCAAGCGACGGTAGCTTTTCCACACATATCATCTCCGTTACGGTTACCAACGCCAACGAAACGCCGACAGCAGTGCTGGATACAGCCACCGCGACCGAAGCAGGTGGAGTCAGCAATGGTACCGCCGGTTCCAACCCATCGGGCAACGTCTTGACCAACGATACTGATGCCGATTCTAGCGATACCAAGACTGTAACGGGGGTGGCCGCGGGCGTGGTGGGATCAGCCTCAACCAACGTAGGAAGCAATGTTACTGGTACGTATGGTACTATCCAAATCGCTGCCAACGGGGCTTACACCTATACCGTCGATAACAGCAACGCCACGGTGCAGGCTTTGCGAACTTCGGGTAACACCTTGACGGATGTTTTCACCTACACAATGCGAGATACTGCCGGCCTCACCAGCACAACGCAAATTACCGTAACGATTCAGGGCGCCAATGATGCACCTCACGACCTCGCGACAGCAGGACTATCGGTCGCCGAGAATTCCGCCAATACGACCACTGTCGGTACCATTACCCGCAGCGATGTCGATTCAGGCGACACAGCTACCTATTCCTTAGTGGATAATGCCGGTGGCCGGTTTGCGATCAACTCGGCCTCGGGCGTTATTACGGTTGCTAACTCAACACTTCTCAATTTCGAAGCTGCGACCACGCACAATGTCACGGTAAGAGTCACAGACACCGCCGGGGCAACTTACGACGAGGTTTTCACAATTAACCTCACCGACATAGACGAATTCGATGTCGGTTCCGTTACAGACACCAATGCCACCACAAACACCGTTGCAGAGAATGCAGCGAATGGAACCACAGTGGGCGTTACCGCATCCGCTTCCGATGCAGATGGTTCCAACAACACCATCACCTACACCCTTGACAACAACGCAGGCGGACGATTTGCGATCGCCAGTGGCACAGGTATTGTCACCGTTGCCAACGCGACTTTGCTTAATTTTGAATCCGCGACCTCACACAGCATCACAGTGAGGGCAACCTCAAGTGACGGAAGTTTTTCAACCCAGAGCTTTACCATCAACCTTTCGGACGTGGACGAGTTTGATGTGGGAGCGGTGACAGACACAAACGCCACGGCCAATACCATCGCAGAGAACACTGCCAATGGTACAGCCGTAGGAATTACGGCGTCGGCTTCGGACGCAGATGGCTCAAACAATTCGATCACTTATTCGCTGGACGATAATGCGGGCGGACGCTTCGCAATCGCTAGCGGTACCGGAATCGTTACCGTTGCCAACTCTACTCTATTGAACTTTGAATCAGCAACATCGCACAATGTTACAGTAAGAGCGACGTCAAGCGATGGTAGCTTCTCCACACAAGTCTTTACTATCAGCCTGACCGATGTGGATGAGTTCGACGTCGGCTCCGTAACAGATACAAATGCGACGGCCAACACGATCGCTGAAAACACCGCCAATGGTACAGCCGTCGGAATTACGGCCTCAGCTTCGGACGCCGATGGCTCAAACAACACCATCACTTATTCTCTGGACGACAATGCGGGGGGAAGATTCACCATTGCCAGCGGTACCGGCATCGTTACCGTTGCCAACTCCACTCTATTGAATTTTGAATCAGCGACATCTCACAATATAACAGTGCGTGCGACCTCAAGTGATGGCAGCTTCTCGACACAAATCTTTACAATCAGCCTTACCGATGTAGATGAATTCGACGTCGGCTCTGTAACGGATACAAATGCCACTGCCAACACCATTGCAGAAAACACCGCCAATGGTACAGCCGTCGGAATTACGGCCTCAGCTTCGGACGCCGATGGCTCAAACAACACCATCACTTATTCTCTGGACGACAATGCCGGTGGACGTTTCGCGATTGCTGGTGGTTCCGGCATTATAACCGTTGCAAACTCGACGTTATTAAACTTTGAATCGTCAACATCTCACAACGTCACTGTACGAGCAACGTCGAGCGATGGCAGCTTTTCGACGCAGACTTTTACGATAAGCCTCACCGATGTGGATGAGTTCGACGTTGGGACAGTAACAGATACAAATGCTGCTGCAAATTCTATCGCAGAGAACACGGCGAACGGTTCCGCCGTCGGTGTAACCGCCTTTGCAACGGATGCAGATGCGACAAACAACACGATTACTTACACGTTGGACGATAATGCGGGAGGGCGTTTTACCGTCCACGCCTCAACCGGGGTGGTGACAGTCGCCAATAGCACATTACTGAACTACGAAGCGGCAACCTCTCACAACATCACTGTTCGGGCCACTTCTGCCGATGGGAGCTTTTCCACTCAAATCTTCACCGTCAACTTAACAGACGTGGATGAATTTGACGTGGGCTCTATTAGCGACAGCAATGCGTCTGCAAACACGATTGCAGAGAATAGTGCCAATGGTACCGCTGTGGGCATTACGGCAACCGCATCTGATGCGGACGCCACCAACAACACGATCACTTATACTTTAGACGACAACGCGAGTGGACGATTTTCGATTCACGCTACTACCGGTATTGTGACCGTGGCCAATAGCACTTTGCTGAACTACGAAGCTGCGACGTCCCACAATATCACCGTTCGAGCGACCTCGGCGGATGGTAGTTTCTCGACGCAAGTTTACACGGTCAATTTGACAGACGTCGATGAGTTCGATGTTGGTTCCGTGACCGACACCAACGCAACCAGCAACAATGTGAATGAAAATGCTTCCGTAGGAACCATCGTAGGTATCACCGCTTCAGCCAGCGATGCAGACTCCACCAATAACACCATCACCTATTCTCTTTTCAACAACGACGGTGGCCGCTTTACCATCGATAGCACCACGGGTGTCGTTACGGTTGCTGGAGCCATTAACCGCGAAGCTGACGGGGCCTCTCGCTCCATCACCGTACGGGCTACATCATCTGATGGTTCTTACAGTGATCAAATTTTCTCGATCGCGATTAACGACGTAGACGAGTTCGATGTCGGTTCCGTCACCGACACCAACGCTTCCAGCAACAATGTCAACGAAAACGCAACTGTTGGTACTTTAGTAGGAATCACTGCATCAGCTAGCGACGCAGACTTCACCAATAACGCCATTACGTATTCTTTGCAGAACAGTGATGGAGGTCGCTTTGCCATCGACAGCACCACGGGCGTCGTTACTGTTGCAAGTGCCATTAACCGTGAAGTGGACGGAGCGTCACGGTCGATCACCGTACGGGCCACATCATCCGATGGCTCTTACACCGATCAGATTTTCTCGATCACCATTAACGACGTCGATGAATTCGATGTCGGTTCCGTGACCGACACCAATGCAACCAGCAACAATGTGAATGAAAATGCCAGTGTTGGTACTTTAGTAGGAATCACGGCAGCAGCCAGCGATGCGGACTCAACCAATAACACCATCACCTATTCTTTGTTTAATAGTGATGGAGGTCGCTTTGCCATCGACAGCACAACCGGCGTCGTTACGGTTGCCGGTGCCATTAACCGCGAAGTCGATGGAGCCTCTCGCTCCATTACCGTACGAGCTACCTCATCCGACGGCTCTTACACCGATCAAATTTTCTCGATTGCCATCAACGATGTCGACGAATTCGATGTCGGTTCCGTCACCGACACCAATGCGACCAGCAATAATGTCAACGAAAATGCGAGTGTTGGTACTGTAGTAGGAATCACTGCCGCAGCTAGCGATGCGGACTCAACCAATAACACCATCACCTACTCTTTGTTTGACAACGACGGTGGTCGTTTTGCGATCGACAGCACCACGGGTGTCGTTACCGTTGCCAGTACCATTAACCGAGAAGTCGATGGAGCATCACGCTCCATCACCGTACGGGCCACATCATCCGATGGTTCTTACACCGATCAAATTTTCTCGATCGCCATCAACGATGTTGACGAGTTCGATGTCGGTTCCGTCACCGACACCAGCGCTACCAGCAACAATGTCAACGAAAACGCAACTGTTGGTACCGTAGTTGGCATCACTGCCGCAGCTAGCGATGCGGATTCAACCAACAACGCCATCACCTACTCTTTGTTTGACAATGACGGTGGTCGCTTTGCCATCGACAGCACCACGGGTGTCGTTACGGTTGCCGGTGCCA
>JAFLCP010000201.1 GCA_017303505.1 Planctomycetota bacterium
AGCGAGTTGCCAAGTAATCGAGTTGGCGAGGCCAACTACCAGGTCCGTACCTGTCGCAAATTTACGTTGCATTGAAAACGGTCGGCGACCTTTACTGAATGGTCCCACCAAAAAACGAGAGCTCGAGTCGCCTGCATTGTTTCGGTCCGGCCCGTCGGCCAAATAATCGACTTGTGCCCCTGCGAAGAATTGCGTGTCGAGCAAAAAGCGTTCGCTGCTTACGTCGAGAGCGGAAAGATAAAGTGTTTCAAGGTTTTGTTGATAGGTAGGTGAATGCAACAACGCTAATCGCACTGCGTCGTCGGCGTTGAGAACGAGGATGCCGCGTTCATCAAGAGGAAGCGTGGCCCACCAATCGGGATTTTCAGCCGTGTTCGTTACACCGTTGGCTTTCCAAAAGGGATAGCCTTTCTTGCCGTCGACGATTTCCATGTATCGCGCCGATGCAGGGTCATCTTCGGGCATCGGGGGACGATCCGGATTAAAGGGATCGAACATACGGGAGCGGCGATCGATGTTGATGCGCAAATTGGCCCCAGCTTCGCCCGAATCGCGTTGTTTCTGGTCGATCAAGCTGTAGGCTTCTTGGTCAGCTTTCACGCGATATTGGTTGCGGTGACAGCCGGTTAGGCCGAGCCCAACGGGGAGAATGGCCAAGGTCCAAGCAAAAGTTCGGCGAAATTCACGAACCAATCTTCGTACCCCCTTCTTTGGGGCGGTTTCTGCTCGGGTTGGTTGTTTTTTCGAGGGACTGGCGATCAAGGGGGTGTTTGCGCGGAGAATCCCAGAATCGCAGCGTTTGGATTGCATAGCGGAGGTCCTTACATACCGAAAACCCTGGCCGGCTCCGCTTTTCTCCTTCAATCAGGGAGGACACGAAAGTCCGGCTGTATCGAACTTTCGGGATGAAACGAAGGTGAACTTCATAACGATTCCAGCAATTGATCCAAGTTAGCCATCTTTTCCAGTTGTACGGTACAGAATGGGGGCGGAGAGCTTCTCTAACTGGCTAAGTCGCTCAATCCGGCAACCGATAGCTTGACACCCTAAATCTCCCAACTTACCATCGAAACTGGACTTGCGTTCGGTGCTCAATTCTTTTCCATCGTTTCAGCTGAGAAATTTGCGGAACAGCCCCGTACCTTTTCAGTGCTTTTTTAGTAGAGCCCGCCATGGATTTGTTTGGAATTTTGTTCCTCGTATTTTTGGTCGTCCTGTTTTTCACCTTCATCTTTTGCTTGGTGAAATCAGCGAAAAAGCTTGGGTGGATCCATTCCATCTTGGTTGTGTTTCTATTTATGGAAACAGTGACCTTTATGATGGCAACCGCAGGCGTGCTCTATCGTCGTGTCGGTTGGATCAAGTTGCACGACTCGTTGGTGAAGAAGGTAGAGACAGCAGAAAAAGAAACGATCGAGCTCACTTATGGTGAGTTGACCAATCCTGTTTTGGACATCACCAAACTATATCCATTACAAAACGCTTTAGGCCGTTTGGTTTTGGATCGAGGTCGAGTTTGGAGTTCCGCTTCTTTGGTGGGAACTCAAAACAATGCCGTTCAACTTAACTTGAACGCGGCAGCGCCAGCAGCCGCTCCAGAGGCTGATGCAGCAGCTGATCCTAATGCTCCTGCCCCAGCAGCTCCTCCACCAACTGGCGATTCGTTGAAGGTTGATTCGGTAGTGTTTGCATTTGCGGAGAAGGCAGATGAAACAGGTCGCTTCATTCCGTCTGCTTATTTGGGCGAGTTCACGGTAACCGACAATCAAGCGGGAGTAGTCAGTTTGACTCCGATTTTGGTTGCACCGCAGTATGCTACTTTGGTCAATCAAGCAACGCAGTGGTCCTTGTACGAATTGATGCCGCTAGATAGTCACGATGCATTTGTCGAAGTTGGATCTGTTCCTTCGGAAGATGAATTGTTCGGGCATGTGGATAGCGCCAGAATCGACGCTCAGTTTGCGACGTTGCCAGAAGCAGAAAAGGCAGCCGTTATTCAAAGCTACACACGTGATGGAAAAGCAGCTGAGGCGAATGATCCACCTGAAGTTGTGTGGGAGCTTGTTGAGTTCTTGAAGGAATATCAACTGGATGTGGACGGGCAACAAAATAGTACCATATTAGATGGTGGCTACTTTGACGATTCCGGTCGAAGTATTGATCGTCGCTTGAAGCGAGCTGGTGAGAATAACGCCTTTGTGAAATTTGCAGCGGGTGATCAGTTGGTTTTGTTGTCCAAAAACGCCGAAGATCTTACTACCAACGGTACTGCCAAGACCATCAAACGTTACTATGTTCGTCAGTTGAACGATTACGATGATGCGTTTCGAATTATCGACCGCAAGAATTTTGAAGTAGGTGAACGCATCGCATACTTTCAACGTGAGTCTAAAGTGCTGGAAGCCGCATTAGCTATCAGCAATGCTCAACGCCAAGTTCGCCAGATCGAAATCGAAAACTTGAAAAAGGAACGCGATCAGTATGCCAAGGAACTTGAAGTCGTAAACAGCGAAGTAAATCGGTTGACGGAAAAGCTGCAACAGACTCGCTCACAGTTGAGCGAATTGTTCCGCACAAACCAAGGTTTGTACGAGCAGATTGTGGCTGAGAGTCAGCGTTTGAAGGAAGTCGCTGGACCTGGATTGGCCACCTTGGAAGAAAACAAAGGGAAGTAGTCGAAATTTCGTTCAGCCGGTTTCCTCGTTTAACCCGTAGCCGTAGCGCAGCGGAGGCTAGGAGCAGGTGGGTTAAAACACTGTCACCTGGATATACGCTCTCAAAAAAGATCCGTAGGATAAACACGGCCTTATCGCAGCGAAGGCTAGGTCCTCATCCGCTGGATCCGTTATTCGTACCAGCTTCCCCATCAGCCCGAAAGGGCGGGTTGTCGCAGGGTTAATTTCACCAAAGGCTTACACGTTATTGGCGAAGAAACGGCTAATGCCATTTCTTCGCCAATTGTTTTTGTGCCACTTGCGGTGAGTCAAACGTATGCAGCCCCAGCCTTCGCTCCGCTGCAGCCAACGGCTAAACGAAGCGCAGGCCAAGGGCAAAAACTCTTAGCCGTGGAACGGCATATCACACGACAAGCCACCAGCCGCTGGTACATACGCATGGCGGGTGTAGTCCATCACCATGCGATGAGCGCTAAAGCGCCAAGCCAACGTGCTGATCGAGTTCATCATCATCTTGATCCACTTGCGTGGAAGTCCATCGCGATCGCGATCATAGAAGGTTGGAATCACTTCTTGTTCGATGACTTGAAACAAATATTCGGCGTCACGTTTATCGGTGATGGCATCGTTTGAATGCGAATAGCCTTTACCAATAGCGAATCCATTGCGTCCATCGTAAGCTTCTGCCCACCAACCATCGAGAATGGAGCAATTTAAGCCGCCATTGAGGACTACTTTCTGACCGCTTGTGCCGGAGGCTTCGAGTGGACGGCGTGGGTTATTCAACCACACATCCACACCTTGAATCAAATGGCGGCAAACGTTGATGTCGTAATCTTCGATGAAGGCAATCTTCCCCTTGAAGGTCGAGTCATGACGCAAGTTGGCAATCTCTTGGATGAATCGCTTGCCTGGCTCATCCTTGGGATGTGCCTTGCCTGCATAGACGATTTGGATCGGACGCGATGAACTGCTGAGCAATTCGGCGATACGATCCACTTGTGATACCAAGAGATTGGCTCGCTTGTAGGTTGCGAATCGACGACCAAAACCGATGGTCAACACGTTAGGGTCGAGCAAGTTGCGTGCTGCTTCGATGATGTCATCTGCCTCACCACGGCGTCGTGATTGACGGCTAACACGACGGCGAACAAATGAAATCAATAGGTTCTTCAAAGCATTGTGTGTTTCCCACAATTCACCTGGATCGACGCGATGAATGTATTGCCATACTTCAGGCTCGCCCATGCGCGATTGCCATCCCGCAGGGAAATGGCGATCGTAAAGTTGTTGCATTTGCCAAGCAAGCCAACTTTGGATGTGGACACCGTTGGTGATATGACCAATGGGGATTTCTTCTTCGGTGCGATCTGGCCACAGTGGTTGCCACATGCGACGCGAAATGTGACCGTGCAACTGGCTCACCGCATTTGCCCGTCGCGATAACTTCAAAGCTAGAACGGTCATGCAGAACGTTTCGCTATGATCATCTGGATGAACACGGCCAAGGCTCATCAAATGCTCAGCCGAAATTCCCAGTTGATCTCGCAGTGGGCCGAGATGTTCTTCAATCATGAGCGCATCGAAGCGGTCATGGCCTGCAGGAACCGGCGTGTGTGTGGTGAAGACTGTTGAGCGAGCAACTTCCCGAAGTGCATTGTCGAAGGTTTGACCATCGTCATGCATCCGTTCACGCATCACTTCCAACGCTGCAAAGGCACTGTGACCTTCGTTCAAGTGATACACACCAGGATAAATACCCAGTGCTCGCAGAGCCTTCACACCGCCAACGCCCAAAACGAGTTCCTGGCGAATTCGAGTTCGTTCATCACCACCGTACAGACGGCTGGTAAGTTCACGATCTTCGGGCTTGTTGCCTTCGACATTGCAATCGAGCAAATAAAGCTTGATACGACCGACGTTCATCAACCAAACCTTGGCCATCAAACGCCCATTGCGGGTGTCGATGGTAACAGTGATGGGGAGTCCGTCTGAACCAAGTGCGGGAACAATCGGAAGATTCTCGACTTTGGTTTCGATGTATTCTTCGCGCTGGTAACCATCTTCATCCAAATGCTGCTTGAAATAGCCTTGGGTGTAATAGAGACCAATGCCAATGAGGGGAACGCCCAATCCGCTGGCGCTCTTGATGTGATCGCCAGAAAGAACCCCCAAACCGCCCGAGTAAATTGGAATCGATTCATGCATTCCAAATTCGGCTGAAAAATAAGCGACGGGTTTCGCGCCCAGCACGCCAGCTTGGGTGCTTGCCCAGGTGTTCTGGCCATCGAGATATTCTTGCAATCGTCGATATGCATAGTTCACTCGCGAATGGAGAACCATTTCGCTAGCTCGAATCGCCAAGCGTTCAGGTGTGAACTCTCGCAATAGGGCAATTGGATTGTGATCCAACTGTCGCCATCGAATCGGATCGATATCTCGGAAAATGTTGGCAACTTCAGGATGCCAGCACCACCATAAGTTTTGAGCTAAGGCCATACACTTCTGATACAGTTGTTCGCTCCCTACCTCATTGCCGGCGTTCTGGTTCGATACTTCGTTGCGAACTGCGGTCTCAAGTTGTGCCATGATCTTCCTTCGCGATGCTTGATTGGCTTGAGTACTGTGTCTAATCTTCAATTCCCGATCTCGAATAAGCTTCACTCGACCCCGATAAAAAGGGGAAATGAAACGCATTCAAAAACAGTCCCTCTCCGATCAATCTGGTTGACCGGAAAAGTCTATCTAAACGATATATTGCTCATCGTCGCGTGATCTTGCAGCACGCTCCGACAAGGTTGAAATTCAGTGCGTAACGTGCGATTCGGCCTAAGGAGACTCAAGACTTGATAGCAAACTCAGGGAAGTGGGAACCGTCTCACGGGAGGATGCCGAATTTAAGGACATACGGTAATATAACGAAATCATGAGTTTTGCAGGGAGACCAACCTTTGAACATTTCCGATTGGCTGGCCACGATCCCCACCACCCTTCATGCGGGATGTTTCTCTGAGATCGAGAAACTATCAGGTGAGGTCGAACAGGCTGGTCAGTGGCCTAAAGAATCGTTGCAGCTTCTCGCGCAACATAGCGTCTTAAAGGGGCTCATCAGCGAATTGCGCGGTGGTGAAGGGTGGAATGGTCCACAACAACTGGCGGCGTATTTTCAATTGGCTAAGTCGTGCATGACCACAGCGTTCATTTTGACGCAGTGGCATGCTGCTGTTCGGCGCTTGGAGATTCACGCAAGTGACGCGTTTTGGGGGCAATGGGGTATTGGGCTAGCTTCCGGAAAAGTTTGGACAACCGTCGGTTTTTCCCACTTAACCACTTCACGACAGCATTTGCATACACCACCTTTACTAGCAACTCCGGTGGGGGCAACTTACTTCCTTGACGGCTATTGCCCTTGGGTGACCGGTGGGGCTCATGCGGACTTCCTGGTTATTGGTTCTGCAACCGAACAAGGTGAGCAAATCTTGGCGGTCGTCGAAACAGCTGCGGCGGGAGTTCAAGCGGGCCCAGGGTTCGAATTGATGGGATTGTCTGCAAGTTGCACCGATCGTGTGGACTTTCGCCAGTGTCAAATACGACAAGAGTATTTGTTGGCGGGCCCCGTCGATCAAGTGCTTAAGATTGGGAGCGGTGGTCCAGGTGGATTACATACTTCGATTTTGGCTTTGGGCCTAGCGAGTCGAGCCATCGATTATCTTCGAGAGCAATCTAGCAATCGGCCCGATTTCGTTGACCCAGCCGCAGAATTGCAGAGTGATTTAGAACGTCTTGTCGCAGCGATGTTAGGGCTTGAGTCTGGTGAAGCAACCATGTCCTTGGATCAACTGCGCCAGGCTGCAAACAGTTTAGCCTTACGGGCTACCCAAGCAGCGATGGCAGCTGCGAAAGGGGCTGGGTATCTCGTGCAACATCCAGTGGGACGCTGGTGTCGAGAAGCATTGTTTTTTTTGGTTTGGAGTTGTCCGCAGTCCGTTGTGCGTTCGCAAGTGTGTGAATTGGCGGGACTGGTTTAGTTTAGGCTCGATTCGCGTTAAGTGTTGTTTTTCATATTTCATCTTTTACACATTTCGAATGTCACCGCATGAGTTCCACGAACCCGCACGTTGTTTGGCACAATACTTCCATCACGCGACAAGATCGCGAAACATTGATGAACCAACGTGGATGCGTGGTGTGGTTTACTGGCTTGAGTGGGAGTGGCAAAAGCACACTGGCCAACGCTGTTGAAGTGGAGCTTCATAAAAATGGTATCCACACATTTCTGTTAGACGGGGACAATATTCGCCATGGTTTGTGCGCGACGCCCAAGCTGTTGGAACCGCAATATGGTGAAACCTTCTCTCAGCGTTTCGGATTAGGATTCGCAGCTGAGGATCGACAAGAGAATATTCGCCGAGTGGGGGCTACGAGCCAGTTGTTGGTAGAAGCAGGATTGGTTGTCTTGACCGCCTTCGTGAGTCCTTATCGAAACGATCGCGAACGTGTGCGAGAGTGGGTGACATCCAAAGGGAAACTTGGCGATTTCATTGAGATTTATGTCGATACACCGATTGAAGTGTGTGAGCAGCGAGATCCCAAGGGGCTTTACAAAATGGCTCGCGAAGGAAAGATCGCTCATTTCACCGGGATCACCGATCCCTATGAAGAACCGTTAAAGCCGGAACTGCATTTGAAGGGAGATCGACCTCTCGAAGAACTCAAGCAAGAAGTGTTGGCGTTCTTGAAGCAACGAGTAGCGGTTGGTTAATGCAACTTTATGGGATTGGCATTGGAAAATCGTTTAATCCGTACACCGAAGGCTAGTCGGAGTTCGCGTGCAAAACGTAGGACGGGTCTCCTGACCCGTCCTACACGTCTTTAAAACGTCAAACGAAAAGTTGCGCGGTAGCGACTCTACGAGCTGGGGGCGTTTTTGTAGGGGGCAGGACGGGTCAGGAGACCCGTCCTACATATCCCCAAAACGTCAAACGAAAAGTTGCGCGGTAGCGACTCTACGAGCTGGGGTGTTTTTGTAGGGGCAGGACGGGTCAGGAGACCCGTCCTACACGTCCCCAAAACGTCAAACGAAAAGTGGCGCGGTAGCGACTGGATGAGATGTTTTTTTGTCGGAGGCAGGACGGGGCAGGAGACCCGTCCTACGCTTGCGGCTCGGTCATGCTCATTGGATCAAGGGCAGCTTTGAGAACATCGTCTGCCAATAGTTTCTCTTCGATGCAAAGCTCGCGAATCGTTTTACCTGAAGCAAATGCGTCCTTGGCAATCTTGGCCGCTTTTTCATATCCGATGAGCGGATTGAGACTGGTGACCATCGATAAGCTCTGTTCCACCGAAGCTTCGCAAGCTTCCGGATTGGCTTCGAGGCCTTCCATACAAAATTCGATAAAGGCGCGTGTGCCGTTGCTGAGCAACTGAATGCTCTCGAGGGTGGTTTGGCCCATTACGGGCATCATGATATTCAATTGGAAGTTGCCACCCGTTGCACCCGACATTGTCACCGTACCATCGTTGCCGATGACACGAGCACAGACTTGCATCAAGCTTTCGCACATCACGGGGTTCACTTTACCCGGCATGATCGAGCTGCCTGGCTGACGATCTGGAAGGATCACCTCGAAGAAGCCGCAGCGTGGACCCGATCCAAGCCAACGAATATTGTTGGCGATATTGAACAAGGTCATCGCAATGGTCTTTAGGCTGCCGTGGCAATCGACCAAACCGTCGCGCTGCGCATTGGCTTCGAAGTGGTTGACTGCTTCGATGAATTTGATCCCCGTTTTTTGTGCGAGCTCTGCAGCTACTCGAGCACCGAATTCAGGATGCGTATTAATGCCACTACCGACAGCGGTGCCACCGACAGGCAATTCACATACAGCCGCTAAAGCTTGGATAGCCCGACCGATCGAGAGTTCGATTTGACGAGCAAAGGCACCGAACTCTTGACCCAAGCGAAGTGGCGTCGCGTCCATTAAGTGCGTGCGGCCGATCTTGATAATCTTGTCCCAAGCTTTGGCTTTTGCGCTAAGTTGAGCGTGGAATTCTTTCAAAGCTGGAATAAGCAGGTTTTGGATTTCCATGGCCACTGCCACATGAATGGCTGTTGGGAAAGTATCGTTGGTACTTTGACCCATGTTGACGTGATCGTTTGGATGAATGGGCTTGGCGACGGCAAATCGATCGCCACCGATGATTTCGATCGCGCGATTCGAAATCACTTCGTTGACGTTCATGTTGCTGGATGTACCGGAGCCAGTTTGAAAAACATCAACGGGAAACTGATCAGCGAACTTTCCTTCGGCCACTTCGAGACAGGCCTTGAGCATTGCATCGACTTGCTGGGCGTTGAGACGATTCTTGCCGGTGTTGGTCAATTTACCGAGATCGCGGTTAGCAACTCCGCAAGCGTATTTGACTAGGCCCATCGCGCGGATCAGTGCAGGAGGAAGTCGCCAGCCAGAAACGGGGAAATTTTCGACAGCACGTTGCGTTTGAGCCCCGTAGTAAGCTAGCGCTGGTACCTGTACATCGCCCATGGAATCATGTTCAGTACGAAATTCGCTCATGAAGTTCACCGTTTCAAATTGGCTGCAAAAAATAGTCTGCACAAATCGAAGACGAGAACATTCTAGGGGATTTCTGGGCGTTGGGGAGGTGTGGCTCTCCCGATCCGCGGGGAGTCGAGAGAGCGTTTTGAATCCACTGTCGCCAAGCCTTTTAGAGCTGATAAACTTGGTTATCGATAAGAACTTGAATCGGGGCATCTTCGTCGAGAAGCGATTTCAGCAACTCGCGATGTTTCTCGATAAGGCTGAAATATTTTTCGCTGAAGCGTTCCACTACTTCAACCTTCTTGAGTTGCTCTTCGGTCGCGGTGGAGTCCACCCATTTGTCGGCTTGCCAGAAGAAAGCGCGATCGCCTGACTGACGGACCGTCGAGTCTTTGGCGGTTGGATTGTTCTTTAGGTCAGCTGGCATCCCGCCTAAGCCACCCCCTCCCATTGCGCCCATGCCCCCCGGTCGACTACGAGCTGATTGCCCCCCGAATCCCATGGCACCACTCGTTGGCGCAGGTTGACTCGACGATTGGGCAAGGCGTTGAGCGCTCTCAGCATCCGCCAAATTTGCTGCCCTACCTTGCATCCCCTTGAGGCCACGTTGTGCAAACGCATCTACACCAGCTTGGCTTTCAAGGCGTTTGAGGTTTTCCACCGTACGGGCCTCGCGAGCTGCACCCGCAAACCGAGCATTCGGCTCTTCAGCCAAGAAGGCAGTGTAAGGCGTAATGATACCGTAACGTTGTGAGAGATCGACCAGTTCGCGAACGAGTTCTTCGCGGCTTCCTTCCAAATCGATTTCATCAATGATCGCTCCGACGCGGCGTGTCGCCCACAAGGCCGCGATGTATGAGTGCTCACTTCCAGTTGAGTTCTCTAGCTTCACGGCTTGTTCAAATTTCAAGGCTTGTTTGCCCAACATGCCTTCGATTTGCAATTTGCCTTCAAACGAGTTTTTGTAGCGTCCGAGCAACGTTACTTGGTCGCCTGAAAAAAGATCTTGAATCTTCGCAGGATAAACTTGTCGGAAGCCATCATAGTGTGAGCCGTTATCGAGCAGAGCTTGCCAACGAACATCGGCTAAAGCGACTTGCCCAAAGCGTGTGTAAAGTTTCGAAACGGATTCTTCAATGTTCTCTTGTGGAGCAACAAGAAAGGTCTGGCCAAAACAATCACGGCTGATTTGATCCAGCAAACGACTGTTGACATCGTGTCCTACTCCGAACGAAAGAATGCGAGCCCGTTGTTTATTGGCGGATACTGCATTGGTAACAATACGTCTTGGATCGCGTTCACCCACTGTAGGTTCGCCATCGGTCAAGAAAACGATGTAGCTAGGGCGATCGTTGTCTTTAAGTGTTCTGAACGCGGTGTCCAAAGCTCCGTCGATATTGGTGCCGCCGCTGGCTTCCATTTGTTTAACAAACGCAATCGCCGCATCGCGGTTTTCTTGGGTCGCTGGTGCAAGTGACTCACGGAAAGTTTGGATCTGACTATCGTAAAGTACTAAGCTAAAATGATCGTTCGACGAAATGTTCTTTAATACATACAGCAAGGCATTGCGGGCTTGCTCTATTTTCTCACCGCGCATACTGCCGGACTTGTCCAATACCAGCACGATGTTCTTGGAAACATCATCTTGCTTCGTCACTGGAAAATCGGGATGAATCATCATCAGAAAATATCCTTCTTCAGATGAGTTCGGGCGATAGGAAAGAAGGCTCGCGGAGACGTCCCCTTTGCGTTCTTCG
>JAFLCP010000202.1 GCA_017303505.1 Planctomycetota bacterium
TCGTTTGAATTGTATCGTTAAATGTACTTGGATTGACGGTCAGGTAGCTGGATTCACTTGTTCCTTGGCTAGGGTTTATTCCAGCATTGTTGACCAAGACATCGAGTCTTCCGTATTGCTTTTCAATGTCTTCGATTGCTGATTTGATGCTGGATAATGATGCGACATCCAACTCAACTGCGCCAGCTTCAATACCCTGAGCCGAGAGCCGTTTTCGTGATTCTTCTAGTTTCGAAGAATCACGACCAGAAAGGACCACTTTCATACCTTTCTCTTTGCCTAGCCGAGTCGCAATTGCAAAACCAAGTCCCTTTTGACTCCCTGTAACCAATGCTACCGTCATATTCTCGTGCCTTTGCAAAATCCCATGGAAACTAAACAAACCCCAGTTCGTGACTGAGTCCGACTCATCGTTGCAAAACTAGTCGGTATCGAGGCGAACCATTACGCAACTTTTCAAATGCTTCATTGATATCGCTCATCGCATAAACTTCTGTCACAGGTTCGATCTGGTGACGAGCCGCAAATTCGAGCATCTTGCGTGTTGTAGCGATACTGCCAGTCGGTGACGACGCAAGGGATTTTTGTCCCATGATCATTGGGAATACCGTCGCTTCAACTTTCGGAGCGGCACCGACGGTATGCAATATCCCTTTCGGAGCCAATGCAGCAACATAAGCATCCCAAGGTAGCTCAGCATCGGTCGTGTTGATAATCAAATCGAACTTGTTGGCCGCCGACTGTAGTGCACCAGCTTCACCAGTCGCGAGGTAATGATCTGCTCCCAGTTGACGTGATTCGGCTTCCTTCGAACGACTTCGTGAAATAGCAGTTACTTCACAACCCCAAGCCTTTGCGAACATGATAGCCATGTGTCCCAGTCCGCCAATTCCCACAACAGCCACTTTCGACATCGGCGAAATTGAATGCTGGACCAAGGGATTAAATACCGTGATTCCACCGCACAACATGGGGCCACATTTTGATGGATCAAGTCCTTCGGGAATCTTGGTTGCCCAGCCCCAATGGCATCGCACGCGATCCGCAAAACCGCCTGCCTGATGAGTGATCGTCCCTTGGGCTGACAAGCACAAATTGTGATCGCCGCCAATGCACTGGTCGCAATACATGCACGATCGGCTGGTCCAGCCCAGACCAACGAGGTCACCTTCTTTAAGGCCCAATACCGAATTACCGATCGCAGCAACTCGGCCAATGACTTCATGCCCACCAACAAATGGATACTGTGTAAATCCCCATGCATTGTCGAGCATCGACATATCGCTATGGCAAATGCCGCAGGACTCCACTGCTATCTCAACATCGTCCGATCCTAACGACGGCAAATCAAACTCGAATGGCTTAAACTCTCCAAATGCTTGATGTGCCGCGAACCCATAAGCTGTGGTCATAATCGTATTCCTATTCGTTGGACGCAAATTCGAAATCTGTTGCGACAAATCATAGGGAACGCACATTCTCATGAACAGGTACTAACCTAAAGGTGCGTGTCACTCGAAGTATTAATTTATGGCGAAGACAACTTTGATGAATGGAATGCCTTGTAAGCCGTTTTTTCCAAGACGCCATTGCTCCACTTTCTGGTTTAGGCGTGTTGCATTAAGCGTCCGAGCTTGGGCGCGACACAGCACACCACTTGCCCAAGCGTCGCGAGGAATTTGGGGGCGTTACTAGGTAGATTGCGATCTGATCGAGATGAGTTTATGCGTGCACGTCACGGCAAGCGAACCATCGCCCACTGCGAAGCCGACTCTTTTAGTTGATCCCGATCGAATATCCCCAGCGGCTAACACGCCAGGAATCGATGTTTCTAGAGCACATGGGTCGCGATCCACGAGTGGCCAGCTACCAGATCGCAAAACATCGATACCAGTTTGCAAGTAACCGTTTGCGTCTTTCGCAATCGACTCAGGCAGCCAATCACAACTTGGCTCGGCACCGATGAATGCAAAAACCGCTGCGCACGAAAGTCGTGTGGCCAGTGTGGCCGCGATTTCGGAGCTTTGAAACTCGATTTCGTCGATATGTTTAGTACCATGAACAGAGGTAATTTGCGATTGTTCATGAATCCTTACGTTACTTGTATTACGTATTCGGTTCGATAGATACTCAGACATTCCGTTACCGAATCTACCTCGAACGAAGAGATGAACCGTTCGACTCGTACAACACTCCGCCAAGTACATCACAGCTTGTCCTGCTGAATTTCCGCTTCCGACGACTGCAACATCTTGGCCATCGTAGAGGTGGGCTTCGACCGAAGTACAGACATAGTGAATCCCAGCTCCTTCAAATCGACTCGCTCCGATTGCTTCAAGCCTTCTCCAGTGTACTCCCGTGGCAATCAATACTACGTCTGCACTCAGAGTACTTCCGCAGTCAAGCGTCAAGGTGATAGGTCCGTTTGAAGTCGCTGCTGGTTTCAATTCAACGACTCCAACGGGTGCCGCCATCTGGGCTCCAAACTTCAGCATTTGCAATACGCCACGAGTGGCCAATTCAGCACCGCTTAGTCCTGCAGGAAAGCCAATGAAATTCTCGATCTTTGAGGAACCACCTGCTTGTCCTCCCGGTCCCATCCGATCGATCAATAACGTCTCGATGCCTTCGGACGCGGCGTAAACTGCCGCCGCAATACCAGCAGGCCCTGCTCCGATAATGGCCAATTGCAAATGTGAATCGGGACAGGGTTGCCATGCTCCAGAAGCGGACGCAAGTTCTTTAAGCGACGGATCTATTAGAAACCTTTGATCGTTCAATCGAATGATCGGCGATTTCCCTCCAGCGTTGGCTTCTTGCGTTAGTCGTTCACCCAACGCAGAATCCGGAGCATGCCAAGTAAACGGAACAAAGTTCTTATACAAGAATTCACGAGCTAGATTCGTTTCTCGGCAGTGCCCTGGTCCAACGATCTGGACTCCAATCGCACCAGTTTGAGAAAGAATTTCTCGTCGTCGTGTGAATCCGACAATAAGCTTTTCGCCAAAACTGGGAACACGGTTTAGAAGCGATCGAATTTTGCTGAAGGGAACTCGAATAGTTTTTGCATTTCCACGCGCGATTGCAGTTACCAACACTGGTCGCCCGGTCAACAGGTCGATGTCGCCAATGAAAGCCCCTGGATCGTGAGTCACCACCAAACGATTCCCATCCGCCGGATTTACGATCTCGACGGAACCTTCCAATACGACGAACAAATCTATTTTTGCATCGCCAGCACGAAACAAGATCTCGCCATCATCAAAGTCGACCTCGGTTCCTAAGCTTCCAACTAAAATCAATTCCGACTGCGTCAACTTTGCAAATGCAGTGTCGGCGTTACTCATGGTGCTGCCCATATAAATACTGAACTTCGTACTGCCTCTTCAAATACCTTCAGTTCTGGATCGTCGGGTGCGGAAACGGTCACTCGACTTTGCCTCGGAGAATCTTCTTCTCGCAGTAGGCTTGCTTGATAGAACGACTGATTGGACATAAGGTGTTTCGTTCCTATTACTTTTGACAGCTACTTGGCAACTCGCCGATACGATTCATGTGCTTCTTTCCCCAATCACAGAGTGGACTTAGTGCCTTCTTAAGGCTTTTGCCGAACGGTGTAAGAGAGTACTCAACTCTTGGCGGTACCTCTTGAAAATCCTTGCGATTCACGATGCCATCTGCCTCCAATTCGCGAAGCTGCTGGATCAGAACCTTCTCACTTATGCCGCTTACAAAGCGTTTCAGCTCACCGAATCTCGCGGGATTTTCGAGATTCCAAAGAATGAGTACTTTCCACTTTCCGCCTACTACCTTGAGGGCGGCTTCAAGACCGCATCTAAACTTCGCTTCCGCCACGTCGCATCTCCTTAACGCAATCTGAACGGCCAAGTACTTGCCAAAAGGTTAGTACTTGCCTCACATTAGTGTATCCATAGTGTTATCGGTGCCGCTAATGTACCCCGTAGAACTCTGGATCGAAACCCAAGATTTGACCAAACCAGTTTGAATGATTGACGGAAGCGGGCTGGGTTTGACTCACAGAGTAGCAAGCCGTTAAAACAATTTTGGGTCGAGCAGTTGAAGTTGTGCTGCGAGGTCTGATGCGCGTTCCAACGTGCTCTGCTATCCTGTTTAGACCATCACGTCTGCGCGAATAAGCTTTGAGATATCGAATGTGCGGATGGGTGCTTCCAAGTCGAAGGTTCGTCCAGATTACGGTTTATCAATACGACGTATCGAAATGTCAGAGCGGCATTTCGCTTGGCACGCCAAAATGACGTTTGTTGCCTTGTCGTCCTTTGACAAGCCTGATTCAACGTCCATGATGACCTCACCCTTGATGAGTTGAATGCGACATGTGCCGCAAACTCCCGCTTGGCAATCCGAATCAAGATTCAGACCGAACTGGCTTGCGGCTTCCAGTAACGTTGTATCAGAATGGATGTAATGACTTATTCCTTCATCAACAAAATCAACCAAGTAGCTGCCTTTTGCCTCATCAATTTTGGGTGCATGCCCTTTCTTTCGCAGTTCCCTAGAAGCTGATAGTACGCGAAACAAAAGAAGTCCGATGACTGCACTTCCCATAGCCAATGGAAGCTTGATTTCAGCTCGAGCTTGTAGGAAATAATGAATCACAGCCGCTATCGATGCAGGATAAACCAAACGGTGCAATGATTTCCATCGCCGAAATCCGAGACACCATACCCAAAAAGGCGTCGATGTTATTGCTAGCGGCAACATCAATACGACCGCCAACGCTCCAAATTGGAGGTAACGCCGAGCGACTACCTCGTTCCATGCTTCTTGGTAATTCCATGCTCGATCATAAACGACATAGATCGAAACGTGTGCGATTGCGTAAAGGAATGCAAGCAACCCCAGCGGTCGACGGTAGTAGAACAAATGCTGCCACTTCGTGAGCTTTATCAGTGGCGAAACGGACAATGTCGCTACGAGGAGCAGCATAGCTACCAACCCTGTTGTGTGCAGCCCATTGCTAATTGGATTGGGACCAAGGTGATGATGCTTCGCGTCGTAGATTAGCATGGCCAGCGGAAGACATCCATTAAGTACCACGAAGAGTTCTGGGAACGTGATTGGACGCTTGGAAGTCGTTGTTACGGTTTGCTCCAACGTTGCTGGCTGGATGGGTTCAGTAATGGACATTCAAATCCATCCCATCGTACAAATGTGCGACTTGTTTTTCGTACCCGTTGAAAAGCAACGTGTCGCGGCGCAATAGCTCGCCGACCCTGCGTTCGGTTTTCTGGCTCCATCGTGGATGATCTACGTTTGGATTCACATTCGCATAGAAACCGTTCTCACGCGGAGCCGCTTGATTCCACGCTGTGACTGGTTGGTCCGCGACCAGATCAATCTTAACGATCGATTTAATGCTCTTTATTCCATACTTCCACGGTACCACCAAACGGATGGGCGCGCCGTTGCAGGGAGGTAATTCCCGTCTATAAAGCCCAATCGCAATCAAAGTCAGAGGATGCAAGGCCTCGTCCAATCGCACACCTTCGCGATAGGGCCACTGGACTTCACCCGGAACTTGGTTTGGCATACGCGACTTGTCCTTGAGTGATTCGAAAGCAACAAACTTCGCGTTGCTTGTCGGCCGTACTTTCTCAAGAAGCGCCGCGAGCGGAAAGCCAGACCAAGGGATCACCATCGACCACGCTTCGATACATCGCATTCGGTAGATGCGCTCTTCGACTGGGAACTCAGTCCGTATCTGGTCTAACGTGAATGTCATCGGTCGTTCAACCAAACCACCAACCTCGATCGTCCAACCATCTGTGCGGAAGTCCTTTGACTTAGCCGCCACAGCCTGTTGGTCATCTGTAAACTCGAGGAAGTTGTTGAAGTGAGTGATGTCGTACATGGATGACGTAGAATCACCGACGGCGAATCCATTTTCGAGCAAGTGTTTCGAGTCATGGTCTGATTTGACAAAATTCTTAAGCTCGGACTGCAATACTACGTCAATATCAATAGGATTGAATAGTCTGTACGCCCCAAATGAGACGGGCAAGCTTCCAGCGAGTGCCGCAGCCTGAATCCAGCGTCGCCGATTCCAGAACAAGTGCTCCGGAGTAATCTCATCTTGTAACATCGGACGTACCCACCTCACTATAAGAACACGGTTTCAAACTATTTGTTCACTTCTGCACGTCTAGGCAACACCCAGCCTTTGCGAGGGAAATGGCAGGTATAACCGCCAGGAGTTCGCAATAAGTAGTCTTGGTGTTCGGCCTCAGCTTCCCAAAAGTCACCTACTGGTTCGACTTCGGTCACTACTTTTCCTGGCCACAAACCAGACTCATTGACGTCTTCGATCGTATCCAAAGCAATTAGCTTCTGCTCCTCGCAAGTGAAGTAGATTGCAGATCGATACGACGACCCACGATCGTTTCCTTGACGATTCTTGGTAGTCGGGTCATGGATCTGGAAAAAGAATTCAAGTAGATTGCGAAAATTCGTCTTACTTGGGTCGTAGACCACTTCGATCGCCTCTGCATGAGTACCGTGATTTCGATAGGTGGCATTCTTCACGTCGCCGCCAGAGTATCCAACTCGCGTTGACACAACACCTGGCTGCTTGCGAAAAAGATCTTGCATTCCCCAGAAGCATCCTCCTGCCAGAATCGCTTTTTCAGTGGTCATTTTTGTCTCCGTAATGGTGGTTGGTTTGGGACTGTCATTAGAATGCTTTTGAGGTTGTGCAGCAGCAAAAAGTGCCGTGATAGCCACGCCAACAATAGGCACGCCTGTCAAAATAAATCGCCACGGATTGTTTGTTTGGGCCATGTTGCTTCTCTCCAAGAGTGTTTTATTAGGTATGGTAAAGCCTCGGTGCTCAGTTTGTTGATGCGATATCATCGATAGCCACTGCATGAATGCTTGCGTCCATGGGGGATTGCAGATAAGCAACCACATGAAGGTCGTCGGCTTTTAGGCCATTTGGTATTGTTAGACTCAGTGAGTTCTTCGAAGTCGCGGGATTAACGACGTGAAAATCTCGTACAACGTTGACGTGTTTCAATGTTCGTCCACTGTTTTCTCCTGTCTCGACGCGATCTTCAACCTGGTTTTGTACCAACGCCAAATTGACAAGATCATCTGATTGCAATCCCTCGATTTTCCATTCCACTGCAACTTTGTTTCCCTCGGTCGTCGTTGTCAGTTGGATGTTGGATCGTGGTCGCTTTTTTATTGCAGTTTGAATCGCAGCCTTTGACTTGTCTCGACTAGAACCAAGCAACTCAGTCGTTCCGTTGACTACCAGCTGGGGCGTGTAGACTTGTTTCGAGCCATGAACTCCAGCGTAAAGCCTCTGTCGTTTCGTTGCGTCAGCGGTGCTATATGGGTCGCGCCAGCCAAGATAGTTCCAGTAGTCAACGTGAAACGACAGCGTGACAATCTTCTCGCCCTTTAATGCAGCTTGCTTTGTAATCTCAGCGAGGTTCTCATCGGCCGAAGGACAACTGCTGCACCCTTGCGAAGTAAACAGCTCGAGTACGGCAAAGCCTGTAGAAGTCTTCGTAGGCGAGTCTTTAACTTGCTTTAGTTGCTGAGCGTTTACAATGGATGTCGAACTTGCGGCCACAACAACGATAGCACACAACAACGCCGATTTCAGTCCAGATAGTTGACTGACAAAACGAGTAATTGCTAGTTTTCGAAACATGATTTGTTCTCCCATTAAAGGCATCGGTTAAAAAGCAGACTGAATGTTCTTGACGAATACATCGGGCGACGAATAGAGCCCATCCATAACGATTGGCTTGCTCGGTTGCCCGGCAGGGAATACTGCGTAGTAGGGAATCGAGGCAGATGAGTTACCAAGCTTTCGCAGCAATTGATCCGCGTTAGGATTTGGAACTGTCTTGTCGGCTTTCATGGCGACGACATTGCCAGCCAATAGCGCGTTTGCGACATCCTCCGTTTCAATAGCAAGGAGTTCGTTCGATTTGCATGTCAAACACCAATCCGCCGTGAAGTCTAGGAAGACGGGTTTGCCAGCTTGAAGCAATTCTTCCAATCGCTCCTTCGAAAAATTCTCCCAAACGATGGACCGCTGTTGGTTCAACGACGCGGAAAGCGTTTTAACCTGCTGAAGCGAGTCGCCATAACCGCGTGTCGAAAGCAATCGAATTGCGTCGCGTTCGAAACGTTGATCGGTAACTCCCTTGAGCCAACCAAAGGAGACAACTGCAACGACGGCAACGATTAATGACGCAACTGACCAGACTCGCATCCTTCGCAATGCGGAATCGTAAACCGGCACAAAGCTCGTTAACCATAAAGCGATACCAACCCCCAATATCAAGAGCAACGTAGGGATAACTGCAGAAGTCGGCAATGTGCTGATCAAGTAAACGACCGATACCAGCATGACAAATCCGGTAACCTGTTTGTATACAATCATCCATGCGCCAGGTTTGGGTAGGAATCGCACTAGCTTCGGGAACATTCCAATCAACAAGAACGGACTTGCCATCCCGAACCCGATTGCGACAAAAATGGTATAGGTCCAGTACGCTGGTTGAGCAACTGCCCAAGCTAACGCGGCACCCAAGAATGGACCGCTGCACGGTGTTGCAAGCACGGTACTCAACACCCCGTTTCCAAAAGCAGACGCATAGCCGTTGCTTTCCGTTTTTGTTCGCGAAAGTCCAATCGATGGCAGTTCCCAAACGCCGAGGAGGCTTAAGCTAAATGCAAAGACGAGTCCAATCAACGTAACGCTGAATCCAAGATGACTGAATTGCTGCCCCCATCCCAAGCCAGCGAAAACAGCCAACGATGCCAGAACGATCATCACAGAGATTAAGCCTGTTGAATAGACCACGTTCGTGAGCAGAACACGTCTGCGATTCAGCTCGGATTGCTTTACCAACGACAACAGCTTGATACCCACCACAGGCAAAACGCAAGGCATGAAGTTGAGCAAAAAACCAGCTATAAATGCTAGCGGCAGGATCGACCAGATCGTTGCTTGCTGATTCGCAGAGGGTGTAACCTGCAGGCTATCCAAGATGGACATCGCTTCCGACTGCTTTGTAACGTCCGTGACGGAACCTAGCTTTTCTGCCATTGGCAAAGCCACAGATTCTTCGGAATCAGAGGTTAGTTCCGAAATCTCAGTCTGAAACAAATAAGTTTCCGGAGGAAAGCACTTTTCATCTTCGCAGGACTGGGCAAACAAGGATCCATTGATTGAATTCAGCTTATGGCCATTACGAACCACAATACGAGTTCGCCATTGGGCTCGATCGAAATGTTCGAGGACCTCAATGCCGAGTTGCTCATGAGTATGGCGTTTCGGAGGAGTTACCGACTCCAATGAACCGATAGACTCAATCGCGTCGGATTGATCGAATTGTATTCTGGTTGCAAGGATTGGACGCGATTGCTCTAGCCCATAAATATGAATTCCTGGAGCGATAGTTGCTTCAACAGTCAATTCAATCTCAGTTGTTGAAATCCATTGGGATTTTGCGCTTACCTCGACGTTTTCACCGAGCGCCATCGAAGTGCTGGCGAAAGTAAGTAACAGGCGAACCACAACCGACGCGACAACGCGCTTTGAGAATTGTGATGGCATAAAGTGGTTCACAATGGAACTCCTGGAAACATGAACGAAAAAAACTGATTCCACCGTTGGTTAGAAAGTCTATCCGATGAAAGAACAGACTAAAGAAAAACGCGGCCTAGTTCGGCCACGCAAATCGTTTGAAGAGAGCCTTATATACGAGCGATTTCAAACTTCGAATGGACCTACATTTTTTGGCCGACCATACTCTCTGAACTCATCTTAGGTGCCATTGAGTTATCGGACATCGACGGTGCCATGGACGGGTTTGCGTTCATTTGTGGCAGCATCGAACCTTTATCTGACATCTTTGCCATACCATTGTCGCTTCCCATTTCGTGCGACTTGCTAAGCATGGACTTGCAGCTAGTACCTGAACACGTTGGGCTATCACAAGTGTTGCCATCGCAAGCAGTACTTCCGCAAGTTTCCGGATTGCATGTCATCGAAGCCATTGACATTTTGCCTTCAGACATCGACATACTTGCATCGCTCATCGACATATCCGATGCCATCACCATATCCGACGTCATCGAGTGCGATGTTCTTCCGGATGACATCGAATCGTGTTTGCCAGTAAATTTTCCGAACGCGGCAACCGAAGCGCCTAGAACCAAAACACTTGCAACGCCGAGCCAAACCTTTTGTGTCTTCATTTTCATTCTTCCGTATCTTCGAATTGAATTCTTACCGATATTTGCGAGCCATCTCGAAGTTCGCAAGTTGCTCAACCTGAGCCACACATCTAGGACGCTAAGACTCGATGTTCCCTTACGAAAATTTGCGAGATTCTCTCAAGTGTTTAGCCAGAAAGGCAGGATCATATGCGAGGTGCATATAAGATATGATCACGACTTCGCTCAACGAAGGAACGAAGCTACGCATAGCTTTCGATACGAGGGCTGAGCGGCCTGGTTAGTAAACCTATCCTCGCTTGCAACTATAAGACAGGTTTCGATTGCAAAGAACAAGCAATCTCAGCAAATGGTCTGACAGTTGATTGCAGGATGACGGAAAATTAGCGATAGCAAGGCAAGAAGTTGCTGGTTTACGTTTGGCTAATAAACGGGTAGTCAACATACCCACTGTCCGCCGGCCCATAAAATGTCTCCGGCACAGGGCGATTCAGCTGCGCGTCAATGCGGAATCGTTCAGGCAAGTCAGGGTTGGCAATGAAGAATTGACCAAAAGCGACCGCATCGGCAGCTCCCGTTCGAATCGCGTTGGCCGCAGCCGTTTTGTCATAGCCCCCGTTAGTAATCAACGTCCCGTCGTAATTCGCACGAATATGCGGAGTGACTCGCGGTACGTCAGGATTGAACAAACGGCCTGGACGAATCGCTTC
>JAFLCP010000203.1 GCA_017303505.1 Planctomycetota bacterium
CTCCATCTCTTTTTCAACTTGTGCGGCAAGCCAATCTACTACAGCTTTGCCTCCGATACGTCGCAACTCTTTGTGCCAAATCGCCTGAGACCAACCATCGTACGGTTGCGGCGCGGCGAGAAGTTTCTCCACGGGATCGTCAGGCATGGGTGTCGTTTCACCACCCCATTTCAACGAAAAGATCGCACCTTGAGTTCCACGTCCTCCCGAGCAAACCAAAAGTCGCCCATCCGGGGTGAAGGCTAAATCGGTAGGAGCAAACCCGAGTGAGCCGGTCGATTCCATCAGAAGTTCTTTTTCCCATTCGCCGTTTGGCAACCGCTTCAAACACCAAATTCTGCCAAAGGTCCAATCGGCCATAATAAGGCTGCCGTAATACGAAGCGGGCCAAGCTGGATGCAGACAGCAAGTGACACCTGTTGGAGATGCTCGCCCTGTTTCACCCAATACGTTGGGCATAGTGGCGTACGAGTCATTGTCTTTCCAACCTTTGCTCACCCAACCTGCATCGCTATCGAAGTTCAGTTGATAAATACGGCAAGGTCTATAGAAAGGCAAACCGCTATCGCGCTCGTCATCGCTATCGTAAGTGACGATGGCCCCTGTGGCGGTAAACGAGAAATCGTACGCATTGCGAATACCCTCAGACCAAAGTTGTTTTTTGCCAAAGTTCTTTTCCATTCGCCATATGGTGCCCGCTCGCGCAGAACGTCTTCCGCTTGATTCAGCCAACGCGTTGATACCGACAGCATAATTTCCGGCGATGACATACCAGTGATGATCGGGACCTAATTGAAGGCTGTGTGTCCCATGTTCCGAACCTGTGGGCAATCGCAAAACTTGCTTGGCAGCCTTTGTGCTCCCCTTCGCGGATAACAGACCTTCCCATACCCAAACTCCACCATCGCCTACGACCAACAAGTTATCTCCATCGACAGCGAGCCCTTGAGCCCCATCTTTTGGAAAGTTGGCAATGACTTGACTTCGATCGGCCGCACCATCCCCATTTTCATCGACGAGCGCTCGAAGATACCCTGGACCAGCAGCGATGACTCGCCCTTTAGAATCCACGGTCATGTTGATGATGTTGGTCGCTTGTGCGTCCGTAGAGAATTGCTGAACTTCAAAACCTGTCGGCACCTTAAATGCCGCCGACATCGCGGTTGCTGCAGGCTTAGTTTCGCTGGTAGCAGACTGCGATTCTGATGATTGGGCTTGAAGCAATCGGGCTTGCAGTAAGTGGGCAGAAACACTGCACACAAAAAGAAAAAACCACCAACACCCCCTCATCGCGTTCTCCTTACATGCTTCCGACAGAAAGACTCCTGTTGGACTCATTGTAGGCGAATTGGAATAGGAGTGTTGGTGGTCGCAGCTGCGATCCTGCCGTTTTCACGGCAAGATCAATCAGCCTGCGGGGGTGTTTTGTTCAGGTGCGGCTTCGTTTGTACCACCATTGGTTGCTGGCAGTTCGAAAGGCGTGGCACCGATTTGAGAAGGATCGTAAGCTCCGTTGCTTACAGGTTGTAATTGAGTTGTCTTTTCTGGCTGCTTGCGAGGTTGGAACCACTGTCCGCGTTCATAAGCATCGTTGTAAGCACCATTTGGCCATGCCGATTCGGCCAAACTGATTTGGTTGTAGGCGAGCAACGATCCCTTCTCGCGATGGAAATTGCGAACCGCCAAGTTGTAGTCGATCAACGAGCGATAGAAATCGGTCTGGCTGGCGACCAAGTCTTGTTGGGCCAACAGCAGAATGTTGATGTTGATCGTCCCAGCCTCGAAGCGTTCCGTTAGAACTTGAACTTTCTCTTCGTTGGCAAAGACGCGATTGATATTCGTGCGAGCAATCTCATAGTTACGAGCGATTTCACGAGCCGAGGTGCTCAAGTCGTGCGAAATTCGCAACTCCTGCTCTTTCAATAGTGCTTGTTCTCGTACCAAGTTCCACTGAGCATTGCGTACAGCCACACTCGCTTGGCGGAAACCGACTGGATACGACAACTCCAAGCCAGCTTGCCATTCTTGGTACTGGCCGGCGGTAATGTTTTGATAGAGACTTTCAAACTCGAAGTTCGGATTCTCTGAACCGATGAGGTGGTCGCCCAAACCTCGCCAACGATACTGTGTCAAAGCGTCCAAGCGAGGACGACGATTCTGGCGTGCCGCGATGAGTTCGAGCTCGCGACGTTTGATGCTCCACTTTTGACGACGCACTTCGACACGTTGAGTCAAAGCATCGCCAATCGCACTGTTCCAATCGTAAACGATTTGAGCTTGAATGGGCCGGCTTGTTGGCTTGATGAGGCGACCGTCACCCGCTGGAAGTCCCAACAAATATCGCAAACGCTGTTCAGCTGAATAGATCCCGTTAGGACCTGCTTGTGCATTTTGTACTGAGGCATCGAAGGTAAAGAACTGAGCGCGAGCTTGAGCTTCGGCATCCTTTTCACCACCTCGCAAGCCCACATCTGCTTTGGCTTTGGTCAACTGCCAAGTTTTGAGCAAACTTTCGCGAGCGGAAACTTGAGCTTCCAAGTTTCGGAACGCGAAATAGAGATCCCAATAAGCACCTTCCACGTCGTTCACCAATTGAATCACGCTGTTTTCGAAATCATGCAGCGCGATATCGGTGTTGATACGAGCTAGGAGCACACCGTTGTATTGTCCGATACCTGAGTTGGGACCAGCAATTTGGTTGTAGGTGATACCCGAACCTTGCATCAACGGTTGACGCCATTCCATTTCGAACCAACCGGTGAAGTCGCTTTGAAATAGACGACCAGGCGTGTTGGGATTGGAATACACCACATTGTGTCGCAATGCGAACCGTGCACCCGTTGCGGAGCGTTTACTCAATTCAAGTGCAAAGTTACCGCTGGTTTCAGCGAACACAGTGGGGACGAAGAAGAAGATGTTATTGTTAGGACGGTTGTTTTTCTGCCAGAACAATTGCGTCGACATTTGAGCATCGAACGCTGAAAGAGCAGCCTCGACACCCGCTTGTGGATTGGATTCGACAATCGCTGGATTGTAGGTCGTGTTCATTGCGTTCGGTGCTTGAACAACACTGGCACCTGTCGAACGCAAAATAGTACTATTGGTCATCGCCAATTGAATCACTTCAGGCAATGACAGTTCCCAAGTTGGCAATTCGGATGGGTTTTCAAAAGCGTGCGGAACGTGCACACCGGCGACCTGAGGATCCAAGTGGCTATTCACATCTGGATATTCAGTCCGGGTCGCGAAACTCTGGTAATACGACGCAGATGGCTTCGCGGCGAAGTTGAACTTCTGCGATGTACAGCCTGGCAATGCTGCCAACCCCATACAAAGCGTAATCATCAGTTTCTTGCTTAGGCCAAGACATCTCATCAGCGTTTTCCTCCACACCCCACCAACATGGCGGTAGCAGCCGTTACCACGAAAATAACAGTTGCTATCGTCATACTAGCTATCGGCGGCAGAAACGTTGAAAGTCGAACACTCGCTACAACAAGCTCGCACGAAATGATCGAAACGAACCTCACGCGCGGAAGTACCGGCAAGGTCTACCACGCCGCGTAGGTAAGCTTTAACGATTAGCCAAAGAGTGAGGAGCGATTACGCTTCTTCAGTTTCAGTTGCTCGGGCTGGCAAGAAAGAAATCACTGCTTGGTAGAGACCGAAGAATAGGCTGGAGTAGAAAACATCACCAGCCACCGAGTTACCAAAGAATGGGATGCCCATGTAATAACATTCGACCAAACCACGCAGACTCATCTCATAGCCATTGAGCTTGGACAACCATACACCAAAGTTGCTCACGATAAAAAAGATGGTCGCGTTCAAAACAGCTGCAGAGAGCACCGAGAAAGGACCGACACGCTCGCGCATTAACATGCCAAGCAAAGTTCCGAGTGCAAAACCACCGTAAACAAACGCTAGACTAATGTTGCTGTAGAAACCAGAGCCGGGTAGGTTCAACAGTTGTCCGATCCAATCGCTGACCACCATCGCACCAACAGGAATCAACCACAAACCTCGGCCCCGCAGATAGCAACCCGCAAAAAGCCCAAGGGCCCCAATCGGTGCGAAGTTCACTGGATGCGGCACAAAGCGCAACGCAACGGCGAGTACCAAAAACAAGACTGCGATCACTTTGGAATAGTCGTTCGTTGTTTTCATCTTTGTCTTAGATCTTCTCTGTATTACAACTTCTGAGTCGTAGATCGTCTGTCTCAGAACTTCTCGGTTTTATAGCCAACTTTGGTAGGCACGGCAAACAGGGAAGCCGATAGGCTAACGGGATTAAAGCGATCAAACAAGGGTTGATAACGATTTCGATGCTATCGACCCACAAGTTGTCCGGAACACCTGCCTTACCTAATCCCCCACAAGTGCGAACTTTGAGGGAATAGGTAGCATTTGATTAGTCATTTATGGATCGTAGCCGAGATTGGGTGCCAACCAACGTTCCATGGTGGACAACGACATCCCTTTGCGGCGAGCATAGTCCTCGACTTGGTCGTGGGTTAAGCGATCGACGGCGAAGTATCTCGCTTCAGGATGGGCGAAGTACCAACCGCTTACGCTGGCAGCGGGCCACATCGCAAACGACTCTGTTAACGACACACCGGTATTGGCTGTCCCATTGAGCATCTCAAACAGCTTTCCTTTTTCGGTGTGATCAGGACAAGCTGGGTAACCTGGAGCGGGCCGAATACCGCGATATTGCTCATCGATTAATTGCTCATTGCTCAATCCTTCGCTGGCACCGAAGCCCCAATCGACGCGAGCTCGAGCGTGCAACATCTCAGCAAACGCTTCAGCTAATCGATCCGCCACACTCTTCACAAGGATCGAGTTGTAGTCGTCGTGTTGCTTTTCATATTTGGCGGCGAGTTCGTCCGCACCAATACCCGCCGTAACAATAAAGGCACCGATATGGTCTTCGCGCCCTGAACCAACCGGCGCGATGTAGTCCGCCAAGCTGCGGAAATCATTTTGACCTTTGCGTTCCCATTGTTGTCTTAAGAACTGCAAACGCTGAGCGACCTTTTTTCGTTCGGCATCTGCGTATACGACAACCTCGTCTCCATCGCTAGCTGCAGGCCAAAAACCATAAGCGGCTTTTACTTGAATCGAGCCATCTTTTTCGATCTGGGCCAGCAACTTCTGAGCGTTATCGAACAACTCTTTCGCTTCTTTGCCGACGATAGGATCATCGAAAATCTTCGGGTACTTACCCTTCAGTTCCCAGGCCATAAAGAACGGGGACCAATCGATATAAGGAATGAGGTCGGCAATTTTAACTTCATTCAACACTCGTACACCTTGGAACGCGGGCTTCGGTATATCGATGCTGCTCCAATCCGACTGGAACTTTTTCGCTTTCGCTTCCGCATAAGGTACCAACTTTACTTGTCGAGCTTCGTAGCTTTCGACCAGTTCTTTTTGGAGTGCCTTGTTCTCCAAAGCAAAATTGGCGCGTTGCTCAGGATTGCAAAGCTTTTCCACGACCCCAACACTTCGTGAAGCGTCGAGTACATGGACGACAGGGTGTTTGTAATGCGGTGCAATTTTTACGGCCGTATGTTTGGCTGATGTGGTCGCACCACCAATCATCAGAGGAATGGTCATTTCGGCACGTTCCATTTCGCGTGCCACTTGAACCATTTCATCGAGGCTGGGAGTAATCAAACCGGAAAGCCCGATCACATCCACACCTTCGCGTTTAGCGAGTTCAAGAATCTTCTCGCACGAAACCATCACACCCATGTCGATGACTTCATAGTTGTTGCAAGCCAACACCACGCCGACAATATTCTTGCCGATATCGTGAACGTCACCTTTCACCGTGGCCATTAAGACTTTGCCACGTCCCGATTGTTTTTCGAGGCCTGCGTTTTTCTTCTCTTCTTCCATGTAGGGCATCAAGTAACCGACCGCTTTTTTCATCACGCGAGCCGATTTCACCACCTGAGGCAGGAACATCTTTCCTGCACCGAAGAGATCGCCGACCACACTCATTCCATCCATGAGCGGACCTTCAATCACATCCAAACAGCGCGTGACTGATTTACGAGCTTCTTCCACATCGATTTCGATGTACTTGTCGATCCCCTTAACCAGAGCTTGCTTGAGTCGCTCAGTGACAGGCGCATCGCGCCAGGTCAGATCTTCGCCACTGGCTTTCTGACCGCTGCCCTTAACGGTTTCCGCCAACGTCAACAATCGTTCTGTGGCATCAGGACGACGATTGAACAAGACATCTTCAACAGCCTGCAACAGATCTTTAGGAATATCTTCGTAGACCGCTAATTGTCCAGCGTTCACAATCCCCATATCCATACCGGCTGCTATCGCATGGTACAAAAATGCAGAGTGCATCGCTTCGCGGACCAATTCGTTTCCGCGGAAGCTGAAACTGATATTGCTAACGCCCCCCGATACCTTGGCACCTGGGCAAACTTTCTTGATTTGGCGCGTCGCTTCAATAAAGTTAATCGCGTAATTGTTGTGTTCTTCGATACCTGTAGCGACGGTAAGAATGTTCGGATCGAAGATGATGTCTTCAGGAGCAAACCCGGCCTTGTTAATCAGAATATCGTAAGCTCGTTTGCAGATGCGAACCTTTTCATCGGTCTCTGTCGCTTGGCCTTTTTCGTCAAAGGCCATCACCACCACCGCAGCTCCGTAACGACGTATCAAGGCCGCTCGTTCCAAAAACGTTTCTTCACCATCTTTCAAGCTGATGGAGTTTACGATCGACTTGCCTTGGGTATTCTGTAAGCCCGCTTCGAGAACTTCCCATTTGCTCGAATCGATCATCACTGGAACGCTGCTGATATCGCGTTCACCAGCGATTAAGCGGAGGAAACGCGTCATCGCTTCCACGCCATCCAACAGGGCATCATCCATGTTGATGTCGATCACCTGCGCGCCGTTTTGGACCTGTTGCCGCGCGACTTCAACCGCTTCTTCGAATTGATCGTTGCGAATCAAACGCGCAAAAGCCTTCGAGCCGGTCACGTTGGTACGCTCACCAATATTGATGAACGTCGTTTCGGGACGCATGGTCAGCGGTTGAGTACCACTGAGACGAGTAAAGATTGGAACCTCAGGCTCGCGATGTGGAGTCATACGAGCCACGCGGTTGGCGATGGCGTTGATATGAGCGGGAGTTGTACCGCAGCAACCGCCAATGATGTTCAGCCACCCCTGTTCGGCGAATTCACCGACCAAATCGGCCATGGCACTGGGACCTAAATCGTAGGCACCCATTTCGTTGGGCAAACCAGCATTGGGATAACAGCTGATCGGACAAGTTGCGATGCCAGCCAATTCTTTGATGAAAGGCCGCATCTTTTCTGGGCCCAACGCGCAGTTCATTCCCACGCTCATTACGGGGAAATGAGAGATCGCATTCCAAAACGCTTCGACACTTTGGCTACTCACAAACGTAACGCCAGCGTCGGTAAACGTGCCGCTCACCATCACTGGCACATAGCGACCCGAATCTTCGAAGTACTTGCTGATCGCGAACAAACACGCTTTGAGATTCAACGTATCGATCACGGTTTCAGGCAGCAACACATCGACGCCACCTTCAACCAGCGACTTCACTTGCGCGTAATACGAATCCACCATTTCGTGATAGGTCACACCGCGGTAAGCGGGATCTTCAGGGTTGGTCGAGATCGCCGTTTGTTTGGTTGTTGGACCAATACTGCCCGCTACGAATCGCGGCTTGTTCGGATTGGCTCGCGTGAATTCTTCGGTCGCTCGACGCGCACATTGAACCGCTGCCACATTAATCTCATGGACCAAATCGAGCGGGAGATCAAACTCGACCATTCCGATCGGGCTGGCGCCAAAGGTATTGGTCTCGACGATGTCTGCCCCAGAGTCGAGATACTTGCGGTGAATCTCGGTAACCTTTTCAGGATGGGTCAAACAGAGAATGTCGGTAAAGTTCTTGAGATCTTTGGGGTGCTGTGCAAAACGTTTTCCTCGAATGGCCTCTTCATCCAATTTCAATTGTTGAACCATGGTCCCCATCGCTCCATCGAGGATCATGATCCGTTGGCGGCAAAGTTCTTCCAAATTGGATGTCGGCCGAGATCGCTTCAACATTACACTCTCACGATTACACTAAAACACGCGTCCAGGACACAAATTTACACGCACCGACTCCGTAGAAGAGATCCCTCGCAAAGTCGATGCGGAAAACGAATCAATATCTTCCCAGAATGACCGAAAACCGGCAATCAGATATTGCTCTGTTCCGGGAGGATTATCTACATAACGACCGGCGGCAGAGTTTGCGCGTTCTGCCTGTTTTGGAATTTGGCTGAAGAACTGTAACGATTGTGACGATTATTCAGCTAACTGTCATTAGATTTCCGCGCCTCGGGTGTGCAATTACCCCCGCAGGTAGGGTTAATAGAGCTGCCACCTCCACAGTAGGGAGTACAGAGCGATGCCACGGATGGCTCAGCAAGGAACAACCTCGAATTTACGTCGACTTGCCGGACGGCGATCACCTTCGACCGGTGGGCCGCATATTCCGCTGGAGAGCAGCGACTATCCACCCGTACTTTTTCGCTTGCCCGAAGTGGAAGTGGAACAAGAGTCGGAATCTTCGGCTGCTGCAATGGCCCCAAACTCGGGCGTGATGGCACCGCAGGCTGCACCGACGAGCAACACACCTACGCCAAATACAACGGCAGACTCTGCCGAAGCTGGACAGAACATTTTCAATCACGTGGCTGGCGCCGTAACAGGAGCGGTTGCTGGAACCGTAGCCAATAGCGTAGCGGTCGCCGGTACCTTAGCAGGTTCCGCATTATCAGCCACGCCATTTGGAACAACTCCATTCAGCGCAACACCTGGAACGCGGCCAAGCTTTTCATCTCAATCTGCAACGTTAGAGACACCAGCATCAGCGCGATCCACTCCAGTCGTTCGCCCGATTCCCGAATCCGCTGAAAACGATTCGCGATCATGGTGGGAACACTGGTCCAGTGGCATCATCTTGATGTTGCTCATCTTGGCATTGGTAACCGCTGGAATCATGGCGATTCGTGATCCAGATCAATCACGCAACACACAGCGTCCTATTGCCACCGACAACAAATCGGCAACAACACCAGCCAAAACCAGTGGTGAATCCACTGCCGCACTAAAGCCTGCCAATGCCTCGGAAGCCAAGCCAGTTGTAGCAGACAACAGTAGCCCGACCCCATCTTCCTCAACAACGGCAGCTTCAACACCAGCAGCTCCAACGGCTTCCGCATCGCTCAGTCCATCGCTGTTACCAGACGCAGGCAGTGCACTTACTGAGGCGAACAAATCGAAAGTGCCATCGTTTACCTTGGGCCCCAATACCCAAACCTCGGCAAACTTCGCAAGCCAAAATAACGGCTCCAATCCAGCTTTGGTGGCAGATAGTTCGGGCTTTGTAAGTTCGTCTCAACCGAGCCCAGGAGCAGCCGCGTCCCAAGGTTCAGCTTCACGATTAGCACAAGAGTTTGCTAACTCGAACACTTCCAATGGAACACCCGCGATTTCCGCTTCAACGCAAATTGGCAAACCTCAAGGCGAAAATTTTGAGGCGACAGTTCCAGCCAACACTCCAGATGCAGGTTCCAATGCACCCAACTTGTCATGGCCTGTGGATGAAACCGAAACTCCTTCACCTGCTAACAATCAACAATCAGCAACGGCTGATTCATCGGGTGGTTTGAAGTTGAGCGGCAGTCCTACCGTGACTGCTCCCGACCTACTTCCAGCGGAACCAACTCCAGCTGCACCTGCGCCTGCAACGACTGCGACTCCTGAAACCAAAGTAGCCGCACGTCCTGCTTATCTCGAAACGGCTTTGCCTAACGAAGACCTCGAAAGCATCTTGGAAATGAGACGACAAGCGATGGCCAGTACTCGAGTGGTCAGCAATCAATATTATCCAGCCTCGTCTGGAGCTGGAGTTCCTGCCACAACGGCTCAACCCAGTGCATCCAACACTGGCGTTCCGACCAACGCTGGCATGCCAACCTATAACAATACGCCAAGCCATATGGTGCCTAGTAATGTCGCTCCAACTCAACCGAGCGCACAATATTCCAATCCACAGTACCAAGGCCAACCCTATTCCAATCAACAATATCAGAATCAACAGTATCCAAATCAACCCTATCCAGGGCAGCAACCCTATCAACCCGCTCCGACTCAACCTAACATCGTCGGGTCGCCACAACAACCAGCGTATTCCTACATGAATAATGGTTCGGCGAATATGAGTGGCATGAATTCGGGTGCCATGAACTACTCCGCAGGTTCGGCCACCAATGTCCCATCTCAAGCGATCGGCACCCGAAGTTGGACTTACAATCCAAACACGGGAACCCAAAATTCGTGGACCTTGCCAGCTGCAGGTTCCGTTCAACCTGCATCCAATCAAAACATGAGTGGCGGTACGCAAGCTCCAGTGACAAACGCAGTTCCAGGTACGGGCGGCTTGCAGATGGATCCGAACTATGCTCGTCAACTTGGATATGGTCAACCCACCGCAACCGCACCGAGTGTTTCCTCACCGCAGTCGGGCTGGAGCAACACAGCGGGACAAATGCGAACCCCTGTGGCTAACAATCCTTATGGAATCGTCAACAGTCAACCTGCCGCCAGTTCGGGTGCCCCGAATATTGCAGCCCCCAGCGGTTCCATGATGATCCCTAATCCAGCTATGAACCAACCCAATACACAACCGATGAACTATCCCAATATCAGTGCCCCCAACGGCTACTCAACGGGAACCATGCGATAACTTTCCTAGCCAGGCAAAGTCATTACTCATTCATCACACCGTATTTATTCA
>JAFLCP010000204.1 GCA_017303505.1 Planctomycetota bacterium
GTCATCGATGGCTCAGGTCAGCAATCTCTGATCGCGAACAAACTTGGAATTCGCGAAGAGAATCCTAAGTTGCGCAAAGCGGCGGTGTGGGGTTACTGGAAAGATGCGCGACGTGATGAAGGTGATAATGGTGGCGCGACGATCATCATGCAGACGATCGAGAAAGATAGTTGGTTCTGGTTTATTCCATTGTCCAACAACGTCACCAGCATCGGGTGTGTGGGCGACACCGATTATATGCTCAAACGCGGCTGTGACATGGAAGAAGTTTATCGACAAGAGTTGGACAAGTGCCCTGGTTTGCAGAGTCGATTGGAGAATTCCGAACGCGTTGGTAAGTTGCATGTCGCCAAAGAGTATTCGTATTGGACCAAGAAACACTCGGGCGAAGGATGGGTTCTGATTGGCGATGCGTTTGGTTTTATTGATCCAATCTATTCGTCTGGCGTGTATTTCGCCTTGGTGATGGGTGAGAAAGCCGCTGATGCGATTATCGCGGGCTTGGCAAAAGGTGATGTCTCTGCGGCACAACTTGGGTGTTGGTGCGATGAGTTCAAAGAGGGGGCAAGTTGGATTCGCAAATTGGTCGAAGCGTTTTACACCAAAGAATTCAGCTTTGGTTCGTTTATGAAGGCCAATCCGAACTTCCGTGGCAACCTGACAGACCTGTTGATTGGCCGCATTTTCTATGATGGTGTTGGGGACATCTTTGGAAAGATGGACCCCATCCTCGACAAAGCAGGTATGGATGGAATGATGATTGCCTAAACGTTGTTTCGCCAATCGGCAATGCTCGAATTGCGTTGCTTAGAAAAATAGAGAAAGGGTGTGAATGAATTTCATTCACGCCCTTTTTTTCGGTGATCACCAAGTAAGCATCACTTGGTTGGAATTTGGACGCCGTTCATTTCCTGTTCTTTAACGCCGCGTGCACCGGTGGGGATCTGTGCGAACAGAGTTACCTTTTTCAATTTGTTCGACGACGCTTGAAAAACAGAATTGCCTTTGGTCGCGAAAAACTCCAATGGAATTTTCAGTTCCTCGCCGGCCATGAGTTTTTCTCGGTGATAATAGAAAAACTGATCATTGAGTGATGCGGAGACATTACCCCAGGTGTCGGGACTGTTGTTGACGATAACGAGCGCTGGAACAATGCGGGTTCTTTGTGGAGTGTTGTCCGGCGAAAAGGACATGACACCGGTAGAGAGTGTCGCATCAAGTACGGGTTCAGGTTTGACCTGCAGGCCGAATGCCATCCAACCGACCAAGGTCAACGGCACCGCGATGATGAACAACGCGGCAATCGCCAGTTGTTGTTTGGAAAGTGTTTTGGGTTGTGGGAAGGGGGCGTTGTCCGGCATGTTTCTAGCAAAGTTGGCTGCGCACTTTGAGCATTTCAATGATGGCTGACGCGGCTTCTTCTCCCTTGTTTCCAACTCGTCCGCCGCTGCGATGAATCGCTTGTTCGAGCGTGTTGACGGTAAGCAGACCGAAGGCGACAGGCTTGCTGGTTTTGAGTGAAAGTTGCATCAAGGCTTGACTTACAGACGTATTGATATGTTGATCGTGGGTTGTTTCGCCCCGGATCACACATCCCAAGCTGATGACCGCAGAAACATCCGGTTTTTCAACCAAGTCCTGGCACAATAGTGGAAGTTCCCACGCCCCAGGAGCCCACACCACAACGATATGCTCCGCTGGGACGCCATTGGATTGCAGAGTATCAATCGCACCTTGCAGTAATTTTCCGGTGATGTTGAGGTTGTATCGGGAAACAACAATCCCGATTTTGCCGGCAACGCACCCTTTTTCAGCGGTGTAGGTCTTGGTCATTCCAAATCTTTCGCGCGGGGGATGAACTGGGCGGGGGGGAGCACTTCGGTTAGAGGTCTCAATCTCAGGTCTTCATGCTCATCAAGAATTCTGCATTGCTGCGAGTTTTTTGCAAGCGGTTAACGATCATCTCCATAGCGTCGGGCGAATTGGTTTCGGCAACAGCTCGGCGTAGCAAACCGATTCGGCGATATTCTTCTGGATCCAACAGAATCTCTTCGCGGCGGGTGCCGCTGCGGTGGATATCGATAGCAGGCCAAACACGACGGTCGACCATTCTTCGATCCAGAACAATTTCCAAATTGCCTGTACCTTTGAATTCTTCAAAAATCACATCATCCATCTTGCTGCCGGTGTCCACTAAAGCGGTGGCCAAAATGGTAAGTGAACCACCCTCTTCAACTTTGCGAGCAGAGCCGAAGAACGATTTTGGTTTTTGAAGGGCATTGGCATCGAGACCACCGGTCAAGAGCTTACCTGACTGAGGGCATTCGCTATTCCAAGCGCGGGCAAAACGCGTGATTGAATCGAGGAAGATAATGACATTCTTGCCATATTCGACCATGCGTTTCGATTTCTCGAGAACCATGTTGGCCACTTGAATGTGGCGCGACGGAGGTTCGTCGAAGGTGCTGCTGATCACTTCGCAATTTGGTCCGCGAACTTCGCGTTCCATATCGGTGACTTCTTCGGGACGTTCATCGATCAACAGCATCATGACATAAGCGTCTGGGTAGTTCTTGAGAACTGCCCTAGCCATCTTTTGCATGAGGATGGTCTTACCCGCCCGTGGTGGGCTAACAATCAAACCGCGCTGACCGAAACCGATCGGGCATAACATATCGACTACACGAGTTTCAACGGTATTCGCGTCGGTCTCCATGATGATTCGTTCATTCGGATGGAGCGGGGTCAAATCATCGAAGCCAACCTTTTGATGACGCAGGTTGGGATCTTGATGATTGATGGCTTCTACGCGGAGGAGCGCGAAATAGCGTTCATTTTCTTTGGGGGGACGGATTTGCCCAGAAACCGTGATGCCCGTTTGCAAACCAAAACGTCGAATTTGGCTCGGCGAAACATATATGTCATCAGGGCACGAAAGATAATGATGTTCGTGACTGCGCAAAAATCCGAAACCGTCCGGCAATATCTCTAAGGTCCCTTCGCCAAACATCAAACCGTTCGAGCGAACTTTGGCTTTGAGAATGGCGAAAATCAATTCTTGGCGGCTCAACGAATCGGGATTGGCAATTTTTTCACGCAGAGCGACATCCAGCAACTCTTGCTGTGTCATCTTCTGCAATTGTCCGATATCCAGCGGAGGATTGGTTTCTGGATTGCCTCGAGATGGAAGTTCTTCACCTCGACGCAGCGCTTCACCGGTGATTTCTTCCGCAAGTGAAAGTGGTTCACGTTCGGCATCCAATTCGCGGATGCGTTGTTCTAGTGGCGAATCGGGGTTGTGCGGTTGTTGGTCGTGATAGCGACTGGAATCGCTGGGGCGACGTACGTGGCGATCGCCATGATTTCGATCGTTGTGATTGCGATCGCCAGACGAACGATCACCCGAGGAACGATCCCCAGATGAACGATCACCGGGCATGCGATCACCCAGGGGGCGATTGAACCGAGAACGCGGGGGTCGCGAGCCATTCATGGCACGATAACTCCGAAAACAAACTTACAAAGATCGGGCAAGTGACAATTCCGCTGGGAAAATACGTTCGCATAATTGCCCATGCTGACCTATTTCCTGCCTTCCATTGATTGCTGGCTGAAGGTTAGACGTCCATCGAGTGCAGCATGCTGTTGAATTAAACAAGCTGATCCCACTTGTCCAAGCTTTAGAACGAACAACGATCTCAAGAAAAGGAAAAGAGCGTCAGCTGATAACTGATCGCTGGCTGGTGCCGGTTAGGCGGGGTATTGTCATACCGGAATTTTCAAACTTCATGGAGAGAGTCCCTCCCCATCGCTTGTGATCCTATCCAACGTTTCGAGCTATGGCAACTCTAAAACAATGGGCAAAAATACAATCGTAGATACTTATTTCGGAAGAGTTTAGGGAAATTCCGTAGTCCATTTTGTAGTGGTGTACTAGGTCCCGCTGGCATTGGTTAAGGGTAGGTTAAGCCCCAGCGAATCGGGGCCCGATGGAAGCTTTCATTACCTTGAGCGATCAAAATTTCCCTGCATTTTTTCCCTGATCTGGGCAGCTAATTGGACATTTCAGGTCAACGTTCTACTAATTTCCAATGCAAAAAAGGTACTCCTGGCGTTTTTCATCCACCTGTTTGGCCACTCGCAAAAACAGTCGCCCCCCCGCAACAGCAGGGGACGCAAACGATTCATCGCCTACTTGGTTTTCGGCTAAGAGCTCAAATTTGTCGGGCGAAGCTCGCCAAACATAAAACGTTCCACCTTCGTTGGCCCATAGGATGCGGTCGCCCAGCAAAACAGGCGAAGAGCTTACGGGACCTTTCAGTCTCTTTTCCCATTTTTGTTCGCCGCTGGCTCCATCCCAGCAGTAGGCAATGCCATTGTCTGTTAACGCGTAAACATTTCCCGCATGAGCCAACATCGATTGCTCATAACATTTTTTGTTATTTCGCCACAAAACGTTTTTGGAACCATCGCCAGCTATGGCAATAGTTTCTGCTTTAGGAAATCCGCCGCTGGCATATACATTGTTTCCGTCCCACACCATCGTTCCGCAAGTTGCGAACGTGGTTCCTGTCACGGACCACAATTGTTTGCCAGTATTCGGGTCGTAGCTCATCACAAATTGTTGGCCGCTTATCAGCAATTGTGGTTTGGCATCCACATAAGCGACGACGGGTGAGGAAAAGCTGATGCTCTTGGGGCGAGCAATGGCCCATACTTCTTCGCCGTTGCTTCGCCGAAAGGCTTTGATGAAGCTATCGCCGTCATATTCGCCCGTAACGATGACCATGTCCTGATAGAGAACGGGAGACGGAGCATAGCCATACTCAAACATTTTGGGGTCAAAGGCCCCTGCTACCTTTTTCCAAACGACCTCACCCTGCAATGAGAGTGCAAAAAGTTCAATGGTTTTGTGATGAAAGAACGTGGCGAAGATTAGCGTTCCATCGGATGCAAGTGTGCTGCTGGCCTCAGTGTTTTTGGGATGATTCCGCGCAGGAAATCCTCCTTGGCTTAGTTCTTTATTCCAAAGAGCTTTGCCGGTTTCTCGATCGAAGGCGAGCACGTTATGAGTTTGCTTTTCTTCATCGGCCGTTGGAATGCAGACAATCGATTTGACAACAATCGGGGAGCCATGGCCTCGGCCTGGCACGGGGACTTTCCACAGAACATTTTCCGTTTCGCTGAATTTAGTGGGAATGTTTTCGGCAGCGAGCGACTTGCCATCGCGTGTAGTACCACGCCACCAAGGCCACTCATTTTTGGCATCGATGTCGGCTACGGCAGAGTCCTGAAATGCCTGCGCTCGTACGCTCGCGCTGCTTGCGATCAGCGCCAGGTAAACTGCAACACATCCTATGCTTTTCAAGACCTTGGGAGACAGGAGTGTGTAACTGGACATTGCTAAGACCTCTGATTTTTCTATATGGCTCAAACGTGGGTTAGGTGTGTCGACCTTCGCGATCGTTTCCTCGACGCTTTATTGTAGCGTGGGGGGGAAAGAAGAGGGCAATCGGCCCCGCGATTCTAAAGGGGAGCTAAGCTGGTTGTCATTTTTCACAACAGGGCTGAGATTTCACCATAAATTCGAGGGGAATTCAGTGCCCCAGATGAAATCTGCAACGTGAGGGACTAAATTGGTTTCCATCCTCTCGAAATTCCAGCGTGTGCCAGTTTTCCTAAAACGGCACCGAATCTTCTAGTTCCCCAACCCAACAAAGAGTTTTGACGTGATGCGCAGCTTTGCCGTGATGGCCTTCTTCTGGGCCACGACTCTTGTCGCTTCCGTTTCCGCGTTCCCTCAAGAGCAGAGACTTAAACCCGATGAAGGGATTCGGTCCAATCCGCCCAATGTGATCGCCATCAGCGGCGCTACGTTGGTTGTTGAACCCGGTAAGGTGGTAACCGGACAAGTGCTGGTAATTGAGGATGGAAAAATCTCCGCCCTTACAACGGCGGAGAAAATTCCCGTAGGCGCGAAAACGATTGATTTGACCGGGAAGTTCATTTATCCCGCATTTGTGGAGCCCTATTACGAAGCGGAAGCGGTGGTTAGCACCGAGCCTGGACTCCCCTATTGGAATTCTCAGATTCTGCCACAGCGGCAAATGAAAAATGGGATGGTGGTCGATGAGGCCGCTCTCGATAAACTTCGCCGAGCGGGCATTGCCACTGTGACTGTTGTTCCCAACGATCGCATCATCAAAGGAGCCAGCTGTGTTGTATCAACTGGTTCGAAGTCGATTTCAGATCGCTTGCTCAAAGCCGAATGGGCTCAGCACATTCGCTTAACGGTCAGTGCTCGCGGTGAAGGTTATCCTTCCAGCCCGATGGGGGCCGTGGCACTCGCGAGACAAGCATTGCTCGATGCTCAATGGTATCACCAAGCTTGGCAAGCCTTTCAGCGAGATCCAAGCCTTGAACAACCTGAAGCGTGTGATGCGTTAGACGTACTCAGTGACGCGATGCGCAACAATAAGTTGTTTGTGTTTGATGGCTTGAATGAATTGTTTGTATTGCGGGCGGATGATTTTGCTCGCGAGTTTGGACTGAACTATTTGGTGCGAGGATCGGGGCGAGAGTATTTGCGATTGGATGCCATCGCAAAAGTAAATCGTCCAATTCTAGTCCCCGTAAATTTTCCAAGAGCTCCGAACGTAACCACGCCGGACTCCGCATTGCAAGCCGAGTTAGGTGAGTTGATGCACTGGGAGTTAGCACCAGAAAATCCTGGTCGACTTTCGAAAGCTGGCGTGACCATCGCGCTGACCACCAACGGTTTGCGAGATCCAGCCGAGTATTTGGGTGCGATTCGCAAGGCCATTCAACGTGGCCTACCGCCTGAAGAAGCCCTTAAGGCAGTGACCATCACTCCAGCTAAGTTGCTTGGTGTTAGTGAAATGGTCGGAACGATTCAAGTTGGAAAGTTGGCCAACCTTATTGTTGCCGACAAAGAACTGTGGGAAGAGAGTGCCAAGATCCAAGAAACATGGGTGCAAGGCGATCGATTCGCTTTCGCAACAGAAGGCAACGACTCCATCGATGGAACTTACCGACTTGATTTGCAAGGTCCTGGTGGTAAGCCTGCCGCGCTGTGGATGGAAATTGCGGACTCGAAAAAGAAGGTAACTGGATCTCTCCGCAAAGAACGCGAAATTGTTGCTCCGGCTAAGAAAGATGCAGAAGAGTCGCCCAAACCAGAAGAGGCCAAAACGGAAGAAGTCAAGCCCGTAGAAGCGAAAGCGGACGAAGCAAAGTCTGAAGCAGCTAAGCCCGAAGAAAACAAAAATGATGATAAAAAGCCTGAAGGAACAGAAGCCAAAGAGGAAGAGGCCAAGCCTCAGTCTATCAAATTGGATAACTTGGCTTTTAAGGATCGACAACTCGGTGGTCGCTTTGCATCGAAGAGCGTTGTTGATGGGAGTGAAGGGTTTGCGCAAATCGCGTTGACGATGTTGCCTGCCGAAGGTGGAGCGAGACTGGTGGGGCGAGTTTTGTGGAGTGATGGAACTATTTCGAACGTGAATGCCGTATTGGATCAAGAGTTATCTAAGAAGAGTGAAACGAAAGAAGAGGATTCGCCCAAGAAAGAGGAAGGTGGACGAGGTGAAGGTCGCGAGCGCCGCAAGAAACCGACCGACAGCAAAATTCTTTCCACAGTCCGCTATCCATTAACCGCTGCAGGTCTTGAATCTGCACCAGTGGCATCGACAAAGGTACTTTTCAAAAATGCCACCGTTTGGACCTCTGGTCCCCAGGGGATTTTGGAGAAGACCGATGTACTCGTCGAAGACGGCATCATTACGGCAGTCGGTTCGGGTTTGAATGCACCTGAAGGCTCACAAATCGTGGATGCAACAGGGATGCATTTGTCTCCAGGCATTATCGATTGTCATTCGCATATGGCGACCGATAGCGGTGTGAACGAAGGTGGGCAAGCGATTACAGCTGAGGTTCGTATCGGCGACTTTGTCGATTGCAACGACATCACCATCTATCGCCAGTTGGCTGGTGGTGTGACTGCGGCCAATATCTTGCACGGCTCGGCCAACCCAATTGGTGGTCAGAATCAAGTCATCAAATTGCGTTGGGGTGCATTGCCCAATGAAATGAAAATGAGCGAGGCACCAGCGGGCATCAAGTTCGCATTGGGGGAGAACGTTAAGCAAAGCAATTCGATTGGAATGCGTGGGGGGCCTATTCGATATCCGATGTCACGAATGGGTGTCGAACAGATTGTGCGGGACCAATTTGCAGCCGCTCTTGAGTATGAAAAGAACTGGGCCGAATGGAAACAAACCGGACGTGGGTTACCACCGCGACGCGATCTGCAAAGCGAAACGATTTTGGAGATTTTGCGAGGGAAACGTTGGGTACATTGCCATAGCTACCGCCAAGATGAAATTCTCGCCTTCTTGAGAGTGCTTGAAGACTACGATGTTCGCATCGGATCGTTGCAACATATTTTGGAAGGTTACAAAGTGGCAGAAGCTTTAGCAGCGCACGGAGCTATGGCCTCTTCCTTCTCCGACTGGTGGGCCTACAAGTTCGAAGTGTTCGATGCCATACCGCACAATGGTGCTTTGTTGCATCAACAAGGCGTCGTTGTTTCTTTCAACTCTGACGATGATGAGTTGGCACGACACCTTAACCATGAAGCTGCTAAGGCTGTGAAGTATGGTGGTGTTAAGCCAGACGAGGCCTTGAAGTTTGTTACTTTGAATCCAGCCAAACAATTGCGAATCGATCAATACGTTGGTTCGATTGAAGTGGGTAAGCAGGCGGATATCGTGCTTTGGAGCAGTTCTCCCCTTTCGACGATGTCGCGCTGTGAACAAACATGGATTGATGGTCGCAAGTACTTCGATCGTCAAGAAGACATCACACGTCGTACGGCGACAGCCGCTTTGCGAAATCAATTGGTGCAAAAGGTGCTTGATAGTGGCGAGGAAACGTTAGGGGCTGGCGAACGGCCCGAGAATCCTGCCGGCGAATGGGTGCGTCATGATGAATTCTGTCATGCGAAGGGGAATAAGCAGACCGGTTCTGCAACTCATTCGCATCGATAGGGGCTGCTTCACAACAGCAGACGAATTCAACTCATATCAAGCAAATCAATACAGGTAATCATCTCATGAAAAATACGTTCGCAAATTCGAAGTTCGTTAAAACGATCAGCCTATGGTTGAGCAGTTTCGCCTTGATGTTCGGCCTGTCCGCAACATTGTCGGCATCGGATCAAATTCCGGGTGGCAAACAAACCAAGCCGATGGTATTGAAAGGTGGAATCGTACATACCGTTTCCGGCGGCACCATTGAGGCTGGCACGGTGGTCTTTGTGGCTGGCAAAATCACAGCCGTAGGCAAAGATGTGGCGATCCCTGAGGGAGCAGAGATCATTGATTGTACGGGCAAACACATTTATCCAGGCTTGTTTGACGCGCACTCTCAAATTGGACTCATCGAAATCGAAGCCGTGCGGGCCACGGTCGATACCGCCGAAACCGGTTCGCTTAATCCCAACGTTCGAGCAGAAGTCGCTTTTAATCCCGATAGCGAATTGATTCCTGTCACTCGGGCCAACGGTGTGTTGTTGGGACTTTCTGCTCCAACAGGTTCATTGGTTAATGGTCGATCGGCCGTGATGCAATTGGATGGTTGGACTTGGGAGAATATGGCGCTCAAGATGAACGCCGGCATGCATGTGCGGTGGCCCCGACCGGCGCTGCGAGGTGGTGGGCGACGCATGGGTGGAGGGGCACCACCACCAAGCGAAGGAAGTCAATTGGAAGAGCTTAACGATTGGATCAAGAATGCGAAGCTCTACAAAGCGGCTCGTGAAGCGTCACCTGATCGCCAACCATGGGACGCGCGATTGGAAGCGACTTTACCCGTAATTGATGGTCGCATGCCGCTGGTGGTCGAAGCGGAGCAAACAGCACAAATTGAAAGTGCGGTAGCATTCGCGAAGGCACATCAACTGCGTTTGATTATCTCTGGCGGTTACGATGCGGAAGCTTGTGCACCATTGTTGCGTGAGACCGGGACACCGGTCATTATCGCTGGCGTATATCGCGTGCCGCAACGCGAATCGGATCCATACGATGCATCGTACACTCTTCCAGATCGATTGGAGAGAGCGGGTGTGAAATATGCGATTGCCGCTGCAGACCGGTTTGGTGGATCCAATATCCGCAACTTGCCCTATCACGCAGCGACTGCGGTTGCCTACGGACTTAATCAAGAGGCAGCACTTCGCGCAATAACGTTGAGCCCGGCTGAAATCTTGGGCGTCGCGGATCGCGTCGGAAGTTTAGAGCTAGGCAAAGATGCTACGTTGTTTGTGGCTGATGGAGATATCCTTGAAACGCCCACTCAAGTTGAGCGGGCGTTTGTGCAAGGTCGCAACGTCGACTTGAACAGTCGACATACACAACTCTACCGCAAGTACAGTGAGAAATACAAGCAGTTAGCTGAGTAGGCCTAAGGGACAGCAAAGTCGAGGGATTCGAGGGCTTATTCGATTTCGAATACGCCTTCGATCTCTACGGCAATGCCTCCAGGTAGTGAATTGGTTCCGAGAGCGCTGCGGGTACCGATTCCACGATCGGTGCCCCAGAGGTCAACAAAAAGTTGTGAACAACCATTAATCACGGCAGGTTGTTGCTCAAATTCATCAGTGCAACGAACGAGCGCTAACAACTTGACGACCCGGCGGATCCGCTCCAAAGATCCGAGGCCAGCTTTGAGGGTGGCCAGCATCGCCAAAGCAGTTTGG
>JAFLCP010000205.1 GCA_017303505.1 Planctomycetota bacterium
GGCCAAGTGAAAGCCGGACAATATATTGGCGACGTGGCTGTAGAGCCCAATCGGGTCGGTATCGCTCATACCATTGCCGTTCATCGTAGGGCTGAGTCGAACTCCCGTTCGATTATTCGCCCAGGCTGATGTCACTGAACGCGTCACTTCCTCAAGAAATCGAACTCGATTAGCAACTGAGCCACCATAATCGTCTGTTCGTAAGTTTGATGAGTCTCGCAGGAACTGATCGATCAAATACCCGTTCGCTCCATGAATCTCGACACCATCGAACCCAGCGTTACGAGCGCGAACCGTTGCGTCCGCGTAATCATCAACAATGGAGGCGATATCGGATTTAGAAAGCTCGCGAGGCACGACGTAGGGCTTCTTGCCTGTTGGTGTATGGGCTTCCCCGGTCGCTGCGATCGGACTGGGACCAACCGGTTGCTCGCCATTTTGATAGTCAGGATGTGAAACGCGGCCCATGTGCCATAGCTGCAAGAACATCCGCCCGCCCGCAGTATGAACCGCATCGGTAACTCGCTTCCAACCTTCCACGTGTTGGTCTTCGTAGATTCCAGGTGCGCCATGCCAACCGTAACCTTGTTTACTGATGGCCGTCGCCTCCGAGATGATCAACCCAGCGGACGCACGCTGTGTATAGTACTCAGCCATCAAGGCATTCGGGACACGTTCGGTTGAGCGACCTCGCGTCAAAGGTGCCATAAAAATTCGATGCGGCGTCTCAATGGCACCTAGCTTCAAGGAATTAAATAGTACTTCATTATCGTTCATGTGATGGCTCCTGGTGCTGGTACTATGCAACTTGCGGTAGCTTTCCAACGAAAGAACCCACGGGTGTTCATAACTAAAAAAGCGACGTTTCCTAAGACAATTCCATAGCTGCCTGCGATCGAGCCGACAACCAGCCAAGTCAGATTTGCCACCACGAAACACGCGAAACCCCATCGGCTTTTACTACCGAGCAGCCATACGGTAAGTAGCGACAGGCTCATTTCGAGCCAGTCAAGGTAGTAGTAAAGATCGAATATGATTCTCTTCTCATAATACCAGAATGGCGACTCGACTTTGGTCGGCTCAGATCGCTGGCGCGGCAGGGAAATCAACCGGTATTTCGGTGATGTTGTGCAAGTAGTTGGTGATAATCTTGTCGCCGATGGCGATGACAATGTCGACAACGTTCTCTTGCGTGAACCCGGCATCGAGCAATTCAGCTCGCTCATCGTCAGACACTTTGCCACGGTTTTCGGCTACCGATTTCACGAATCGAGCTAGAGTATCTAGGTCGATGTTAAAACTGGCACGACCTCGACGCAGTTCGAGCACTTGGTCATCTGTAAAGCCTCTCATCTTGCCCAAGACCGTGTGGGCCGCCAGGCAATATTGGCACTCGTTGACTTGGCTGACGACCAAGTTGATGACTTCGCGCTGTTTGGCCGAAAGCGATGACTTGCGATTCTGCAACGTCAAGTAATCTCCAAGTGCCGTTTCACTGTGGGCAAGTGTGGCATAAAGATTAGGAACCATCCCAAGTCCCTTCTTGAGTTGGTCGAAAAGGCCTTGATTGGTTGGGGAAACTGACTCACGGGTAGGAACAGTGAAAGCGGTAACTGTTATGGACATTGAACTATCTCCAAAGTGTGGTTGAAAAACTGGGAACATATCTTGGACGCCGCAAAGGTCCTTGCGCTTACCGGTAATTTTGTCTTGTCGTCTGCTTTCCATTGGTCCATGCGACGCATTCTTTAACGTGCACGAACAGAACTGAATAGCTCGACTGTTTGCAAAATGATTCGATAAACCAATTAGACTTGGCAGCATCAAATGATTTTCGGCGCGATCATCTCGATTTGCCGATTAGTAAGCGCAGATTTTTGAACGATACGAAAATGAATAGGACTTTCACCTTCATCGCCATTGCTGTTTCGACTGCCACCTGCGTATCGTCAACACGTTTATACGTGCAAGCTAAGATAGAACCGACCGATACGATCCGAGTCGCTTATGTGCGACTCGATGGAAAACCACTTACACTGGGGCACATGGAATGGCGGGTTTCGTATGAGATAGGCTATTCGATTGATTTCCTAAAGGAAAATGGGGATAGAATGTGCCCTGAATCGCTACGCCTTTATGAGCCTAATATCCACTTCTCGCTCGATGAACTTCCATTCTTCGGTTGTCCTCAACTCCGCCAGCATGTCGTTAAACGCTGATTCGCTTTCCTGGGTGTAATCGAACAACGTTAGGAAATCGAAGGGCTCTATTTCCGCCAAATCTCGGCAATGATGCAATCGCCGTGCTATCGCAGGCAGATACTTTAGTCCAATCGTAACGTGGTGTGAACGTTCCTCGAAAATCGCGCGCCGTTCGTCTTGAGTCAGTGCCCACCACTTCGCGTTTTTGCGAATCGGAATCAATGCCGAGAGATTTGCTTGTGGACGACCAAGAGGGGCTTGCTTCTCCAAAAGAAGAGTCTTCTCTTCTCGATTTGCATACCGTTCGTTGCTAGCGACACCGCGAAGAATCCAACCCGTTGAATCACTGCTCTGAACCGCTCCCTGGACTATGTCCAGGTGGGATATTTTTGGTAACGGAGCGCCGACGATTGCGGTCGACGAAACGACTCTCCAAGCCCCTTTTGAGCCACCGATGAAACTAAAAAGTCTCGGGTTGGGTTCATTTTGCATTAATTCAGCTCCATTTGCGACGAGTGATGAGCAACCGTACGTTGGTGTGACTGCCGCTGCGCATCCAACCTTTATTGCCCCAGATAAGAATTCACGACGGTCTGTTTCGGCTGACATGCCTTGCTCCTGACGGTCCTTGATGGTGTTTGCAACGACTAGAAATATTGACTACCGGTAGTTTATCGAGTGGTATTGTTTTGGTCAACTGCACTTTAGGCAAAGATCTGTAACTTGCCACACCGTGGTTTGAAAAGCCAATGCTTGGCTACGCAGCCAAGCACAACAGTTCGTCGAACAGACTGACAATTTTATCCGTTTGATGGGCCGATGGTAGTTCGGCAATAAATCGATTCCTTAGCATTTCCAAAGCAATTTTGCGTCGTCGATCGGCATGCGACGGTCGTCGGTCTGGGTTGTCCCATGGTCGATCACTTCGGTCAACAACTTGGTTCATTTCAGTGTCCCAACACTCCAGTTCCACGAGCGCATAGAGCCAGGCGTTGAGGTTCCAGCAAGCGATGTTGGACCAGACGTTGCGAACTTGCTGCTTACCAGCGCCCCAGGTTTCTTTGGTGTCGTGAAAGAACTCTTCGATGGCCCAACGGCCAGCCACCGTTTCCAGAATCACCTCGGCGGACATGTTCGGGTCAGTGCTGAAGTAAGCGGCTGTCTCACCGTTTTCGAAGCGAACGATCACCACTCGGATTGGTCCATCAGCGATGCTGGTAGTTGCCAAGAAGGTCTTGTAGTGACGAAGCACAGCGACGCCTCGACATACATAGCTGATCGACTGCCAGCCACGCTTGTGCCCAGAGCGTCTCGATAGATCAATTCGATTGAAACCATATTTGCGAGTACGACCACGAGTGCCAGGCTTGCGGGCGGGCGGAAGATCGAACATCTTAGCGTTACTTCGTAATCGACTTACCACCGTTATGTTCATCTTATTCACTGACGAAATCAACTCATGCGCAGCGTAAGCGCCATCGAACACGACGAGCAACTTGGCTTGCGAGCCAAGGACACGCAACCAGCTGGCAACCTGCTTGATCATTCGAAACGCAAGCTCATGTTTGGTTTGAAATTCCCAGCCATATTTAGGATCCAGCGCCGCAACATCACACTGACGTACATACAACATCGAGAGGAGTGGCAAAGCGATCACGCCCCACAGAGAATGTGTTGCGAGCACAGCCAAGCATACCCAGTTGTGACCATACAGCCACTCGCTATCGACCGGACCTGGCGTCGGATGATGATGAATGTTGGCGCCTTCTACATGACGGCCAAAACGCTTGGTAGGGCTGTCATCAACTGCCAGTGTCAGGTAGCCATCTGGCCCTGGATCGAATCGTTTGACAATTACCCTCAGTATGGGCAACGCCAACGATGTGGCGACTTTGCCCGCAGATACAAGCAGTTCATAAAAGCGATCCCAATCATCTTTCACGCCAGCGGCTCGAAACCAACTGCTCGCAGTACGGCGACCACGTGCCAGCATCGCACCAGCCATCACGATCGGAAGGCGAAAGCCGATGCGAGCATGCAAGAGCGATTGCATCGCAATTACCACGATTGCGATACCTCCGACCAGCGGCACGCTGGCTGCCGTAGTTTTACGTCGAGTGGGATTCGAGCTCGACAACCTGCTGCGTTTGTCATGCTGCGATGGAGTCGACTTTTTGCCATGCTGAAGTTGCGGTGCACGACCAGATCGTTTACGCTTGGCCATCCTTGGCTCTCCTGGGGGCGGTTATGTTTTGCAACCAACTTGTCCCTTGAGGGCCATTTTCGTTTCAAGAGCAATTCTTGCTCATCGTGATGCTTGCATTAGTTCCGGCTTCAGATCTTTCCCTAAAGTGCAGTTTTGGTCAAGCGTGAAGTGTGAAACGCGAGTGAGCTAATTGTTTAGCGGCGGGTTAAAAAAATGGACTAAAGGCTGTGTTTATTGAATGGGGACCAGCCCCCAACCCCCCGGGATTCATCGCATACTGGTCAGAAGCAAGCAGTCGCAGCGACAGGCAGCTGGCCAGCCGCTACGCTTGCTTCCGACATCAGCGCGACGCTCGGGTTGCTTCCCAGCAGTGCCCTATCCTTCGGCTGAGTATCTTCAGTATAGCTTGCCGATTGTTCAGTGAGCTGTGTTTCTGATTGTTTCTCGCGCTGCCTTGCACGATTCTGCGCGCGTCGCTGGCGAGCTTCTTCGAGCTTGCGATCACGCTCGGCAAAGATCGCTTCCTGTCGACCTTCGAGCATGTCCTTGGGCGTTATGTAACCCAAGGCGCTGTGGAGACGGCGCTCGTTGTATTCCTCCACGTAGTGACCCACAATCCGCTTGGCATCCTCAAGGCTCAGCGGCACTCCAGGGCGAATGCACTCGCCTTTGAGAGATCTATGGAATCGCTCGATCTTGCCATTACTTTGTGGATAGAACGGACTTGTGCGAACATGCGTCATTCCGCTGATGCGTATGAATTCCTTGAAGTCTTTGGCGATGAACTGCGGGCCATTATCAGAAATCACTCGAGGTCGTGCTCCGGGATGTTTCTCCTTGGCAGCTTGCAGAATGATCTCGATATCCGACTCCTCCATCTTTTCGCGTATGTCCCAGTGGATGACCGATCGACTATAGCCATCCAGTACCGACGCTATAAAGTAAAATGTTCCTGCGATATTCAAGTATGCGATGTCGGTGTGCCAGTGCTGGTGAGCAACCAGTGGCTGGACAAAACCGGTGCCTTTCTTGATTGGCTTTTGCTGCGGCTTCATCAAGCCAGCCGCTTTCAGTACGTTGTAGACTGTTCCAGGACTTGTGGCCACAACATTGGCATCCATCATCATGTATGTCAGTCGACGATAACCATTGAGTGGATGATCGAAGTGAAACTTGATGATTGCTTGCTTCTCCCAGTCCTCAAGCCAATGATCGCGGGGGATCCAAGAATTGTGTTCAAAGGCCTTGCCATAACAACGCTTCCAATTGCAAAAAGTGGATGACCAAAGCCCGGCCCAACTGAGCAACTGACCTTGAGTAACTTCCGTCTTGCCGGTCCAGCGTTCAACGTAGTCCACTACTTGGTCACGAATATCGTGGGGAACCCATTTGCCGTTTAGAGTTCCCCAAGTTCTTTTTTTAGTTCGACGTGCTCCTGCAGCAACTCGGCAATCACTTCGTTTTTAGACTGCAGCTTGGCCTCTAACTGCTCTAGCTTGCGAGAAGCGGCCTCGTCTTGACGCTTTGCGTTAGAACCATTTTTCTTTCGTTCGAAGCATAGTTCGGCATTCTCGAATAGCGTCCGCTGCCAATTGTAGAAGTTGACTGGGCTGATCTTGTGCTTGTCGCAAAGCGTCGACACCGGCACCTTCTCAATCAAGTGCTCTCGGACAATCGCTACCTTCTGTGCAGCTGTTAAATTCGTTCTCTTGGACATCTAGCGTTTCCTCTTCTAGGACCGCTAAACTTTAGCACATTATTCGCGACTCGCTTCCGTTCTCAGCAAAACAGTATTGCAACCATCCATCGTTGCACACAGCTCTCGATGGTCTTCAACTTGCACTGCCGCTCGAATTTCGGCTCCGACTCGTGAAGGGACATTGCAGCCGCAGTCTACTTTGTTTCGTTCTCGATTCGATTCGCGGGCTTTCAATTCGGTGAGTAGAGTTCGAAGTTTGTTGATTATGGTGTGATGTGTGCACATTTTGAAGTACCTTGCGTTTTTGAGTTTGATCGATTGCTAGTGGCCAATTCGCTACCGAGAAACCTTGGACGAAAGCGTAGTTACGTCGCCTATTTTTTCTGGTAGACCTCACTTTGGACGTCACAAAAGAGCGAAGTCTTACGAAGCTCTTCGCAAATTCAAGGGACCAAGTCCACCTTGTGTCTAGATAGTAATCAATCGTTGTCGGACACCATGAATTACGGCTTCTGTGCGCGTTGTGACCTTAAGCTTTGCGTTGATATTGATCAGATGCGTTTTGACCGTCCCCACGCCAATCTCGAGTCTCTTCGCTATCTCTTTGTTGGATTCATTCATACTGCGTTAACCTTCAACGAACGATTCCAATTACCGGTGAACCAAGACACTGACTCGCTCCAGTATGAAGTGGAATTTCCGTTGAACGGGTTGATATAACCCTATTCCGGAGGATCCCATTGCGAGAATACGAAGTAAGTTTATTGCAGAAGAGATGGTCGCGATCATTCGACCGCACTTGAAGGGCAAAGAATCGATTGCCACGATCGCCCAAGGGTTGGCTTTTATGAGGCGATCATCGCCGGACGAACTTCGTAACCGCGCAATCCTACCGGACAGTAGCTTACGTAGGATATTGATTGACTCACAGGAAGATCAAGTACCTACCGGACTGCGGGGCAAGGAAAATATGTCTCCCTAGCGATGCCAAGGTATAAAATGGCCCGAAACGCCGCCAAATTGCGTTGTTTCAATATGAAAACCACTCGGCTCGACCTGAGGATGGCGCTCGAGGTCACCTCAAGTAGAGAAAACCAAACAAAACCAAAAATCCTAAACCTCAACTCACCGGGAATGGCTGGTTAATTCGTACCCGCGGAAATTCTGAGGATTTGAAAGGCTTGGCTCGACTTGAATCGAGCTAAACCACAACCTACACGAGAGTCCTTTCCTAACGCCCAGAATTCTTGTTGGCACGATTATCGAAATTGAATGCTCTAATCGAATAGCCAAGGGCGACCTATCCTTTAGTACAGAGCCGACATTTGTTGACTATGTCGTAATTGGAGATACGATCAGCAAGCCGTGCGACGCGGTCGCTATGGATGCGGATCATGTACCGAACGGCTCCCATTCGACGATTCGTGCATAAGAATATTGCTGATACGCATCCTGAGTGCTGGTAGCAATTCTTCCTCGAACCATGGATTGCGATTAAGCCAAATGTTGTTTCGAGGACTTGGATGTGGTAGCGGGATGACATTAGGCCAGTGATCTCGCCAAGCTACAACACGGCTTGTGACTGAACCCGATACACCCAGCAGATGATATGCCTGTGCGTATTCACCAATCACTAGCGTCAACGTCAGTTGCTTTAGGCCACCTAGAAGCTTTTCTCGCCAGAGCGGCGCACATTCTATTCGAGGCGGTAGGTCTCCACTTTGTCCAGCGCCCGGATAGCAAAAACCCATCGGCAAGATCGCGATACGCGTCGAATCGTAAAAAACGTCTTTCGAAATCCCCATCCAGTCTCGCAACCGATCGCCGCTTGCGTCGTTGAATGGAACCCCCGATTCGTGAACCTTGCGTCCAGGAGCCTGGCCCGCGATTAGGATACTTGCGTTGGGATGGTACTGAAGCACCGGACGCGTACCATGCGGCAGATGCATCGCACAATGAGTACAACTGCGAACTTCGGAAAGTAACTTTTTAAGTTGAGTCATCGATTGATGCACCGATTTGAAGGCATATGATTTGTCGCCGAATCGAGCTTAACCCTCATTAAGCTAAGCCTTCTTCGAAGACTTCCATTGGTTGTATGCCATTAAACTGATAGCGACAGGGTAGTCGAGAAACGCGTGGACTTGACGGGTAACAAAACGTACATTCATAATCGAACTCCAAACGCAAAGGTTTGTGCAGACAAAACGGTCCTGTGTGGGCAACCAACACGATTGCCACAACCCAGCCGATAAGTACTCGTCTTTTCAGCATCAACAGTAGTATGATTCATTTTCATTGAGGTTGCCGCGCTCGTAGAGCTTCGCATAGTGACCAAACGGACGCTCCGAAGAGCACCACGTCTTTTAGAAGAAACTGGCCAGGTACCGAGATTGCCAGCAGTCCCGTTTCTGGAAGCCAAGCTTCTGGTGTCGTTACGAGAAAACTAATCGTGCTAAGAAACATTCCGGCTGCTGCTAAACTTCCCAATGCAGAAAGCTTGGGTGCCCAAGGCCGCAAAACAATGAGCAGTCCAATAGTTATCTCAATGACACCGAGAATATTTGACATTCCTTGGATGCCAAAAACCGAATAGGTCCAAGCAAACGCGGGGCTGTTCTCAACAAAGGGTCTAATTCCTTCTGATTCATAAGCGGTAAACTTCATTCCGCCGATCCAGATGAGAATCAACACGATTCCATAACGGAGCGTTGCGCTACTGATGGCTTCGAACCAATCGAGGATGCGATCGCCGGCTGTTTTGTGGTTATTGTCAACGTTTTTGGTCAGTGTGTTCATAATGTCCTCTGAATGGGTAGTTCGAATCGAATTGCGATGATTTCTTGATTGCGAAGTAGCGTCTAGTCACTCTATTTCACGACTGTTACAATCGTACGTTGTTTGAGTTCGACGTTTGTGACTTCACAGTTAAGACGCGGTTACCCAGCAAATCTTACTACGAAATTTAAAAAAACAAAATAAAATCATAATAAAACGGACCGACGCCGAATGGTTAGCTTTGCTAAAAACCTCGGACTCCGAGGCGATCCATGACTTAAGAACGATCTTGATTCGTGGATTAACCGGCGGATTACAAGGCAAGGCAGACTCGAATCTGATCGAGGACTTTGCTCAGGAGACGGTTTTGAAGGTCCTAGCTGGGATTAATTCCTATAGAGGCGAAGGGAAGTTGCTAACTTGGGCTTTGGCGATCGGAATGCGAGTTTCTTACTCCGAACTGCGGCGCTCTCGCTACAAGGACGTCTCGCTCGATGCGATCGAATCGGCAGGTCGATTCGCGATGGAACCGTTTTTTGATCGGACGAGCACATTGGACTCAGCTGACAGTCCATCCATTTTGGCTATATTGAAAGATTTGATCGCAACGATTCTCACACCCCGACAGCGTGAGGCAATTTTGGCTGAACTGGATGGGATCCCACAAGTCGTCATTGCAGATCGATTGGGTACAAACCGTAATGCGCTTTACAAATTGGGGCACGATGCGAGAGTCAAGTTGAAGCAAGGACTTATCGATGCCGGTAAATCTGTGGACGACGTAAGGGAACTCATCATCGATGCGTCTTGAGTGAAAAACTCTGGTATCGGAAACGAGAAATACAATGCAACTCAATGAACTGAACAACGAAAAGCTCTCGTCGCTAGTCGAAATGATTCGATTGACGAAACCTGAGGAATTGACTTGCGATGATCTGCTTGCATACGTCGCGACTTACGCGGACGCATGCGTCAAAGACCTACCCGTACCTGTGGGTTCAGAACCCGTGCAGCAACACCTTTCGATATGTTCCGAGTGTATGGAAGAGTTTCAGTCGCTTGTGAACGTTTTACGTTTGCGGTAGGAGTTTCCAACCGAACGCATCTTAAACCACGTACTATAGCGATATAGGTCGAGGTGAGCGTGTCGGGAGTAATCGCAGTTCACTCGGCTGGATGATATAAATCGACTCCGACGATTACTCGCGACTACTTGGTTGGTCACCTTATCAGTTTTGAGGTACCCAATCTTTGGCTCGAATCCCAAAAGCGCTCCAAGCATTTCTAGGCACGCTGAGTAAGTCGATGTACTGCGCTATCTCGTCCGAGACGCCAAGTTCTCAATCAGCGCAGAAAACAAATATTCATCCGCAGCGCTGAATCGGTTGGAAATGGCGACGAGCAAGTCGTTTACCGTTCGTACCTTCTCGCCCATCGATAGCTCACTGAAAAACAAACCTTTGGCCGCAGTGCTTTCGCCGTCGAATTCCGGCAGCTAGGTTTCTAAAGGTCGATTTCGCCTATCTTTGCGCCCAAGTTGCACTCACGATACGTCTCGACGACGAAAGCGGCGATCTAGCGAGACAAGGATAAATCGCCGAAGGCTGTCCGTTTCAAAAACTGATAGGGATATTCGGAGAAAACCAGATGGATTGTAATCTGGAAGACGGAATGGCTCGAAAACAGCTTTTATGATTTTAGCACAAGTTGGAACCACCGATTGGGCGAGATCGGTTGACACACGCTGGCATACTTATTTCCAAGAACGAGGAAGTCAATGAACATTCGATTGATGGTTGGATTGTTTTGTGCGGCGAGTGTCTGCGCAATGGGCGGTTTGATGACCCAAGCCCCTGTGGCGTTGGCACAGGGGACGGCAAAGGCGAAGTCTTGGGTTGAGTTCACTGCCGATGGAAAAGCGAAGCAGCCCGTGGGATACCGGAAATGGGTATTCCTTGGATCC
>JAFLCP010000206.1 GCA_017303505.1 Planctomycetota bacterium
CACGTCCTTTTCACCCGCTGTTACCACAATATCAAAGTCAATCCAATGCGCATCCTTATCGCTGGCAAACGTCATCACACGCTGCTCTTTGCAGATTAACGTCCCTTCTGGCGAAACCCAATCACTTGACGTTTCAATGGTCGCTGTATCTCCATCGGCGATCTTTTCATACGTCTTATGCACGATGAGCCCACTCTTAGGCGTTTCGGCCCAAAAGTCTAATTCGTTGACTTCACCATGCGTGAACCATAAAGAGCGGTGATGGATATGATCTTTTTCTTCGCCAATTTGCTTATCGTCCATGGGATAAGCTCGAGTCCGGGCCACGCCCTCCAAACCGTGAATTGGCCACAAGATGGGTTTGGTGCCTGACTTTTGCCAGTACTTGGTCAGCATCTGCTCGCCCAAATACACCTCGACTCCCTCATCCTTTTTCTCGAGTCGATACTTTTTGCCTTCGGACTTTTCTTCTGCCGACAAAAATGAAGTGCACCCGAGCAGCAATCCCGCCAGAGCTAGCCAATTCCATACCAAAGACCGTTTCATTACCCACACCCTTATACAGTCGTTCAAAACTGAATACTCAAGCCAAGTTGTGTGGCAACTTGGCTTGAGCCGCCTAAATCTAACGGAATTATTTCTTACCTACACAGTAAAGAAATTTATCTGATCGCAAATAGAGCCTTCCCGAATCGACAATCGGCGAACCATTGAACACCGAACTATCCGATTCGAACTTATTGATGGTGAGAACTGAAAACTCATCTTTAGCGGGCACTACAAACGTGCCATCGATTCGGCTCACGAAAAACAGCATTCCGTCAGCTGCTACCGGCGAAGCGTAAAATCGTTCTGGCTTAGGCTCAATGCGTTGTTCGTAAACGATCTTGCCACTTTCAGTTTCAGCACAATATGCGATACCCTTGCTTTCGCTGAACCAATACAAACGATCGTTCAACAAAATTGGGGAAGAAACGTTGCTACCCTTATCGAGTCGCCATTTGGTATGCGAGGCTGTAACATCACCACGGCCGCCCGGTTTAATGGCGACGATGGTATTCTTGCGACCACCGCATGCGTACAAGATTCCCTTGTATTCCAATACGCTAGGACAGATGTAATCATCGATCCCTTTGCACGACCACAGCTGCTCTCCATTGAGTGGATTGTAAGCCAACACCTTACCCTTCACACTCACTACAAGTTCATCACCTTGTGGTCCTGCAACCACGATGGGCGTGTTCCAGGATGCGTCCATCCCTTTGGCTCGCCACAATTCTTTCCCCGTCTTTGCATCTAAGCCAATTAGGTCACCACATTCCACGCTGGCGTTGACGATGACCACATTCTTATAAACGCAAGGTGAATTCGATGTACCGAAAACGTGGGTACCAGCACCGCAATTGGTGACCCAACGCAACTTACCATCAAAATCGTAGGCAGCCGCTCCTGTCGTTCCATAGTAGACATAGATGCCCGTAGCATCGACGTAAGGAGTGCCGGACGCATAACCATGCAACAAGGTGAAACTGGCGAAGTCTTCCTGCTTTGTTGTCGATGGTTGTTCAGCCGTCCACAGCACTTTGCCGCTGGCGGCGTCGATGCATAACAGCTTGCGCACCAACATAGACATATCGCCCGGATTGTCTTTATCTTGGCCGTAACCATCGTGCGCGGTTACATAGATTTTTCCCTGAAAGAGAACAGGGCTTGAGGCACCCATGCCCGGCAAAGGAGTCTTCCAAATCAGATTCTCGTTATCCGACCAGCTCGTGGGAAGATTCTGATCTAGCTTGGCAGGTAGACCGTTTGCTCCAGGACCGCGAAACTTAGCCCAATCGTCTCCCTGTGCCGTTGCGGAAATTGTTGTCAAACATCCGACGACTACACTCGCCAAAAAACTCTTGCGAATCGCACTAAACCGCGACGCTTTTCTTCCTGCAACACTCGAAGCCGATCGAGTATTCTTTACACGCAATTCCATCGTCTCGCTCCTGAACCGATAAAACCATCACTCCGACCAAGGCTCCTATTTTCCCGTTTTTGGAGCCGAAATCCAGCGGCCTTAACGTAATTCAGGCGAACCAGCCTACCTCCTGCACAACGATTGCATATATTCTGCCGATCCGTCGCGCATCCAACCATCTAATTGGGCTAGATCTTTGAGTTGCTGGCCTCGCAGCGTATCCACCACCATAAATTGGCAGGCAACATCCGCCAAATACGTCATATCCCCCCACAGTTTCTCGAACTGACTGACCGGATAAACGTCTTCCTGCCCGTGGCCCCAGCGTTTCTTTACATCCTTAATTGTGATGTACGTTGGTAAACGCGCGGCGACCTTACGTACCGCGTGATCCACGGCAACCTGATCCTCTAAATCATGGCGATTAAGCCCGAATAATTGGAGCAAGCGGTCGATGCTGATCCATGTGGTCATCGAATTGTAGTAGGAGAGCTTAAACTCATCGATTTCTCGCGGCATAGCGAGGCCTTCCAAAAGTCGCAGCCGTCCATCAACCTTAGCCAATCCGCCACCACGGTCTTCAATTCGGCGAGGAATCACTTCGTACGACAAACAAGCGTCAGTTTGAATGTGCCCACCCAACATCATCGGATCGACCGACACACCCAAAGTATCGATGTTATGCAACATCATGTACTTCAGAGAAGGCTGGTTCTTGAGCATACGCGCCAACACACCATTTCGCAGCATGTTGGGAATTTCGTACCAATGTCCAATCGGGTGCATGCATTGCGTTGGAACATTGTCCACATAGTCGGTGGCTTCTCCCACGTTGGCCGCCCAACCCAACAACGCGGAATGTAAACTATCCCGCACTTTTTGTTTTTGTTGATCGAGAATCTGCTGCGAAGTTTCTTGCCACAGGAATCTCAAATCACGCTGTGTCGGTATCATCCGCAATCCGACGGACATACCTGGCGAAACAATCGCTTCGACACCAGGCAAATCACCCATCTTCTCTTCAACGAATTTGCGAATCGGCTTTTCGGTCAAATAACTCGTCGTTACGACCACGGGAATTCGAACACCAAACTGCTTAGCCGTCTTGACATTTTTTTCTAAATGAACGTCGAGAAAGCTCCAATGTTTCCCGTTCAATTTGCAGAATGGATTAAGCGCCTTTACAACGCCCGCTCCACCAGTCCACCGACTACCTGCACCAGCAGCCAAAGTAACAACTGCTACTTCACCGTTGGCAATCGCAGACTCTCCGAGTTCGCGAATGTTTGAATCTTGGCAACCGCGCAAATCGAGTACGTCATCGGCACAAACATCTTCGACAGTAGTTTGCCTTGGCAAACGATTCTGGGCCAAACCAATGCGTCCATTCAGCAGATCCGCTCGAATCTGTTCATGTTGTTCACGATCAAAACCACTCGCCTTCAATAACTCGCGCAATGTCGCGCCACGGTCTTCTTTGCCTTGCTGTGCCTGCGGCAATAATCGGTCGATTAACCAACTTGGGGCTTCGCTTTGAGCTCGGCATCGACTTCCAAGTCGCATCAACTCTAACTGGGTCTGGGACGTTAAATCTCGGATCTCTTGTTTGATCCATTTAGGAGCTAATAACGAATAGTAACCATCGGGCATCTGAGCATGCTCACCTTGCAATAGCTCGCTCCATGAACCTCGCTCGTTAATGGCAAAGTCGTATACGACCGGTTCCATAGCAAAGGCGAGGCTTGCTTGCATGCGTTGTTTGGTCGCTCGCATGGTGGCCAATAACCAATCCTTGGCTTCAGGTTTTATGGATGGGTCGAAAATGAAACCCATTCCACCACCGGCCATGCCACCTAACATCCAAAAGCCCCAGAACTTCTCGCCAAACTTCGCACGAGCTTGCTCGATCAACGAATCGGTAAATTGATTGGTACACGCAGGAATGATTTTTTGCAGCGCATTTTCAAAGTTCTCCGTCGTCAGCTTTCCAAGCCGTTTTAGATCACCCGACTCCAAGGCTGTCCGAACTTCGCCGAGCAACTGAATCGCATATTGCCGAGCTTTCCATTCTTCCGAGTTTCGAAGCAAGTACTTTTCCGTCACCATCTCGAGAATGGGACCGACGTTTTGAGCCATGCCACCATGGACCAAGACCAAACTCTCTTGCAACTTACGGAACGCATCCGCTTCTTTGCATTTTGCATCGAGCGAGACGTGTCGTGGCAACAAGCAACCGCGACTAACACCATTTTCGGGATCATTCTCAGTAGCGGCGCAACCATGGATCCATTTGATCCCTGGCCAAACACCACCCGAATCCTGCCAACCGCCCCCCGACCCACCTAACCACTCTCCCAAAATGGCGCGAGCTGCGACCAAGCGACGTTCGGGCTCTTGCAAGCCACACTCGATCGAAGCGATTTGTCCGGTGGCCCGCATCAATACCGAAATGAGGCAGCCCAATAAATTGGTAGAAACTGCGAGTCGTGAGCCTTTAGGAATATCGTTAACTTGACTGACAATTTCCAATCCAACTCCCTCGCGCCCCATCAAAGTGCTGAGCAAGTTTTGAATCGGTAGGTGACAGCCCTCCATCGCAGGTGGCACAACACCGGAAGCGATCAAGGCCGCCTTCAATAGACCCAAATAATCTTTGGCAAAATCGAATACATCGTCGATCTGTTCAATTTCAGTTACAGCTTGAAGGTCGACGCTGACCAATCGCAAAACAGGCCGATCGATCACTCGCAAATAAGCTTCGACGGGGGGCTTGGGCTGTGGATCTCGTTGATAAACGGCAAGGTCAATCGACGCATTGATAACTTGTGCGCCTTCGGGAAAATCCATTCCCAAAAAGAAAATGTCCGACCAACCTGAATGCGAAAAATCCATCCGCACAGAAGTCCGTTCCCACAATACGGGATACGCGCCACTCTGTTCATCCGATTCCAACAAGCGTCGCTGGATTCGCAATGGATGATCATCGGGATGCCCTACTCGGAACATCCACTGATTTCCCCGAACTGTGCGCACGCTTCTGCGAACTTGATCGGCCAAAGTCTGGAAAGCTAATTGGTAGTAAGCTTTTGCTAAGGAACTTGAAAGTGTGAGCGTGATACCTGCCTGTTGCTGCACATCCAGCAAAGTATCAATTGCCTCCATGAATCGACGAGAGAGCATGTGCTCGTGTGCTTCATGTGGAATCAATCCAGCCGAATTCGCTGGCAGCCGTAGCGGAATTTCATAGCGATAGATGGCGCTCAAAAAAAACATCGCTCGAACGCGATGATAGAGATTCGGCGTTTCCCGCCAAAATTCATCTAACTCCGCTGCCGCATCGAGCAATTGTTTTTCGCTGCAATTGGCGCAGAAATCATGGAGTCCTCGATGGCGCAGGTGATCATCCATCGAGACAATCGTTTCGATCAATTGTTGTCCGACGGATTGCATTTCGGTATCGGCTGTCATCGTCATTTCCTAGTGCGAACCCAAGCTCTGTTGTGCCATCAACTCAACCAATTCGGTCAACACTTTGTCGCGATCCACACCCGACAACGAAAATGCTAACTGAGCTGTCAACAATCCATATTTCATGCCGATATTGTATCGGCTACCGGCAATTTCACATGCCAGGAATCGCTCTCTTGCAGCGAGTTCGTTTAACGCTTCTGCCAATGCGATAGAACGCTGCGGATGCCTTTGCGCAAGTTCGGCCAACATGTCCATCGCGCCAGGTGTCAAAACGTGCATGCCAAAAAAGCACAGATACGTTCCACTTCGAAAACCCGATATAGTCAATTCTTGTTCGGCTAAGGTAGGCGTAGGTTTTTCAATGACGCGCCGAACTTCATAAAGATGTTCGCTGCGAGGCAGACGATTTCCACCGACCGTACCGAAATAAGGGAGCATATGCTCGCGTGTTGGTTGCACAGCGGATACGGCGCATTGTTCAGCTTGAGCTGCATCGATCAATTGCTGGGCACAACTCTTCCCGATGCGGCTCAAGTAGAGATGGTCACCTACCAGGTGCAGAACCGGCTCATTGGCCATAAATCCTCTGGCCCGCAATAATGCATCTCCATAACCGCGCGGTTGATCTTGCGTGACAAACGTAATTCGATCGACGTACCGTCCAGCTGCGGCAGCGTAGGCATCGCGGTCGCCAGGTCGAATAACAATCGCAACTGAATCGATGCCAGAGCTATCGATCTCTTCGACAATCATTTCGAGCGCCGTTTTTTCTACACCATCTCGATCGACCAATCGTTGAAGTGGGAGTCCATTTTGACCTGGGCCAGCAGCCGTGATGACCGCCTTTTGTACTCTCATGGATTTCCTTCCTGAGCTACATCGATTTCAGATTTTGTCACCAGAAACAGTCGAGCCTCTATCGTAACCTCTATGCGAAAATTACCGATACTTTCTTCTTGAATCATTGGCCCCAAAGCTCAAGCGGCTATACGGGTTGTAAGGATAACATCGGCGAGTGGGCGCCAAATCGCCCAAATTTTGGCCCAAACAGAAAAACACCCACCCCAAAAGAAGTAAATCAGCAACTCGGTTCGGCAGCCATTCCGAAAATGGTAAGCATCGGGAAATGGTAAGCATCGGGAAATGGCTGAAGCAAAAGAGTGAAATACCGCAAAGCCCCACTCTTCGCCGCGAACCAAATTTTGCCTTGTTCGAAGCGGGCGTTTCTCCCGCTCCTTTCGTTAGCCTGCGCTGCTTGAGCGCTAAGAATTTGGTATAGTGTTTTGGGTGGAGTCGACCGATTTTTGGAACGCTGCGATTCCGCCATTCCCACAGATCAAGGAGGCATCGAGTGACCTTTTCAATGCAACGATATTTTGCCATCCCTATCAAACGCTCGATAGGCTTCTTTTGCCTTGTCATCGTTGTCATGCTTTCTGGCACAGGCCAAGCCTTTCAGAATGATGAAGAAGGTGAAGAAAACGATGCCCTCACATTAGCGCCTCGTGCGTTAAGACGACTGATTACCACTGCCGAAGAAGCCATTCAAGGGAAGCGATACGCGGAAGCTGTTGAAACTCTTGGTCGAGTCTTGATGGAAGATGTCGACGAACTCGATGCGGCAGCAGAAGAGTATGGACAGGACTATTTTTTGGAGCGCAAGACTGCCGGGCTCGTCAAAGGCTCTGTTCGCAGTCGAGCTTCCGAACTGCTCGAATCCCTCCCTGCCGAAAACCGTGATGTCATTGAAATCCGCTATGGAGTTACCGCTCAACAGCAACTCGATGAAGCAGTCAGTCGTTTCGATTGGAAGGGCATCGAAACGGTATCGAGAAAGTTCTTTCATACGCAAGCTGGTTACGAAGCAACCCTGTTGCTCGCACAACGATTTCTGGCAGATGGTCGTCCGTTATCAGCCGCTTTGATGTGCGAACGCTTATTGGCCAGCCCCGGCGCCCAGCGAAAGTATGGTGCTAAACTTTTTGCCTATACCGCGAACTGCTGGGGTGAAGCAGGGCGAATAGATAATGCTATGCGTGTTCTGTTAACGGCGAACGAAAAGTTCCCTGGCACATCGATTGATTGGAATGGAAAAAGCGTGACGTTTGGTCCAGACAAGATATGGACCGAAAGCGATCTGAAGATTACAGCGCGAAGTTCCGTCACTGGATCGCTTTCGACAGATTGGCGCATGGCAGGAGGAACACCGACTCGTAATGGTGATTCGGCTGCTGCTACGATTATGCCCAGCCCAACTTGGCAAACACCGCTCACGCGCGGCCGCCCCGATGAAGTCCGTTTGCAGAGCTTCGTTGAGAATCGCAATCCCTCTGCTCCCGTTTTGATAGGCAGTGGACTTCCGACGGTTGTAGACGACACCGTGATCTACAAGACGATCGATCTTTCCTTGCGAGGCGTCGATATTCCATCCGGCAAAGTAAAATGGGAGCAATCGCTTACCAGCCGCCCTTGGGAAGCCAGCACAGAAATGAATCAGTTCGCCATGGACATGAATGTTGCTGCTCCTGACCAGCTCGCCAGACGAGTTTGGAGCAATGTTCCGTATTGGCAAATTTCCACCGACGGCTCCAAGGTTTTTTTGGTAAGTAAACCGTCAGAGATTGAAGATGGAAATCGCCCTGCAGCTCAGTTGCGTCAACAATTTCTGAATCTAGGCATTGTCAGCAATAACTATCTCGAAGCCTTCAGTATTGAAGGGCAGGGGAAAGCGATTTGGCGAGTGGGTGGCGATAGTGGAGTCGATGAACCCAAACTAGCAGGTGCCTACTTCCTGGGTGCTCCACTTTGGATTGACGGTTCGCTCTATAGCGTAGCCAATTTAAATGGTGAAACAACTTTCCTTTCGTTGGATCCAGAGACAGGTATGGTTCTGTGGATGCAACAATTGGCTCAGAGCCCCAAGCAAAGTTGGGGTGATACGAGTTCCGAAGAAGCAGCCAACATTTATTTGGCTTATGCGGATGGCATCGTCCTCTGTCCAACTGGGACAGGTGTGCTTGTAGCAATCGATGTGGCGTCGCGAAGTCTGCGTTGGGCTTTCCGCTATCGCGATATCACGCAACTCAGTGCTTCCCGTAATGGCCCTTTCAACTCGGCCATCCGCCGAGATGTTGATCCATTGAACGAACGACGCTGGAGTGGCATGCCAATCACCATCGCGAATGGGCACGCTATTTTGGCAAGTGCGGAATCCGATCAACTCTTCTGCTTAGACCTAGTTAGCGGTGATATGAAGTGGACTCAACGCCGCGATCCTTACCGCTACGTCGGTGGCGTCTTTGACAATCGAGTGTTCTTAGTGGGCGACAAATCGGTCATCGCCCTGAATCTAACGGATGGAAAATTAGCTTGGCCGTCCCCTCTCTCATTGCCAACCAACAAAACGATTGCCGGTTTGGGTGTCCGCAGAAATGGTTCTTATTTCTTGCCACTTCAAAGCCAAGAAATTCTCGAAATAGATATCGCCCAAGGGAAACTTTTAAGTACGGCGACCTCCGAGGTGCCGCTCGGAAATTTGATCGCCTTCCGCGAGCAAGTCTTGTCGGTCAGCCCCTTCGGAATGGCTTTATTCTACACCCAAGATTCGTTGAAAGCTCTCGTCAGCAAACGCTTAGCGGCTGACAAATCCGACCCGTGGGCCTTGGCTCGCTCGAGCGAACTGCAAATGCTCGCGGGCCAAGATAACGAAGCGCTTACCACCCTTCAAACCGCCTTCAAACTTCATCCGCAAAATGATGAAATCCGCTTCCTGATGGTGAAGTGCATTCTCAAAGCACTCGAAAAAGATTTTGAAAAGTACCAACCACTTGCCATCGACATTGAACCTCTGATCGACTTGCGACCACAGCGTATCGAGTTCCTAAACGCATTGACCAAGGGTTACCTCAAGTCCCAAACTCCAGAGAAAGCGATTGATCCCATTCTGCAGATTATCGATATTCGTAGTCGCGAACGTGGTAATAATATCGTTGACCCGCATCGTACATTGAAGCTATCGGCAGGCCATGAGGTCGATGTTGACGCGTGGCTCCGATCGCAAGTAACTACTCTCTACACTTCTCTGACGGACGCGAAGAAAGAAGAATTCCGAACCAAGATCACGCAACACTTTGCAGCTAACAGCAACGAAGACCTGCTGTCGCGAACCAATCGGCTCGGTTATTTCGTGAAACTCGACATACTCGCGCCTACCTCCATCGAAGTTGCCAAACAGTGGATCGATCGCGGAACAGGCAAAGGTTGGCTCCTGGCGGAAGAAATCTTGACGCACTTTGCAACCACCCCCTCGTCGACCATGGCACCACAAGCTCAAGAGCTGTTGCTCGGACTCTACGAGAAATCAGGCAACACTTACGCAAAAAGGAATTTGCAGACTCTGTTAGCGATTCAAGCTACCGCTTCGGAAGCACCAGTCAGCAACTTGCTCTCACAGGTCAATTTCGATATCGCCAAGTCCATGGTTTGGCCTAATACCAAACCCAAAGTGGAGTTGAAAGTTGCCGAAAATGGAATGTTCCGTCCACCAACGACTCCTGCCAAACTCATGCAGAGTCGAAGCATTCCACTGTCGGGATTTGAAGCTCGCGATGGTTCGGACCGAGTTGTCATCGTAGATCCAGATGGTCGCGAGGCATTGGTTGTCAACTGCGACGCCAGCGATAGTCGCAATGGCTCGGAATCACGCATGATGCGATCCCTAGTCGTTGTCCAACGCCGCACAGACATTTCTGTCATTGATACCCTTGGCAAATATGACGACCCAAGAGACGCGTTGCTATGGAAACTCGAACGAATTTCACCTGAAGCGTTCGGTACAAGACAAGGAATCTCCACGCAATCCAGAGCGAATACCCTTGGACTGGAGATTGCAAGAGTGACCTCTGCGAACGAAGCAATTGCGCGCTTGGGTCCCGTTTTCGAAAACAACCTGATTATTCATCGCGGCAATAACCTGCAAGCTCACAATTTGCTCAATGGTACAGTTCAATGGAGCCTCGATGGCTTTGGGTCCAATTGCGATTTTGCACAATCAGAAAATCGCCTGATCGTTCTGGATCTCTCGAATAAGAAACGGCATGTCATTAACGCCCTCGACGGTTCAACAATTACGACCGAACCCCTCGATACCTCGCGGACTTACCTAAACAATTGGGATGAGTATGTGCTCGACTTCAAAGTCGAAGCCAATCCGACCTCCAAGGATGAAATATCGGGTATCACCAAGAAGCAAGTGGTTCTTCGCCTGTGGAATTCCATCACTGGTGAGTCACTTCTCGAACGAACCGTTTCATCCGATGCTAAAGCGAACTTCGGTGACAATCGATACTTTGCCGTGTTGGAACCTACGGGCAAGTTGC
>JAFLCP010000207.1 GCA_017303505.1 Planctomycetota bacterium
AAGAGAACGTCGTGGAATGAGTGTTTGTCCAAATTGCCGTCGCACTCTCAACGCATAAAAAATGCAATCGCTGTAAGCAAACGATCGCATCTGTTCTAGATTTTCAAAGGATAACGCTTAACGAGCTGACGAGTCGGCTTATGGAACCACGAAAAGGGCGAAAAACGCGAAAGAGGAACAGACCGAACCGCAATGGGGTGAGCGGACTTTCATGCCATACGTACATTTGTACGTGTTCGAAGATGCGAGAGTAAACCGCGTTGGTCCAACGCGTCTGAGAGTCAACCGGAAGTACGCCTAGCCTTCGGCTACGGGCTAAACGATCTGCGCATTCGGAACGGTGGCTTTGAATAGTTCTCCTGTTCTCCTGCTCTTAACACTACTCACTCGCGCAGCGCGGCCTGCGGGCTAAACGATTGCTCCCGTCTGAAACATCTTTCCTGAATTGCTCTACTGTTTTTCTCCTCTACAAACGACTCGTGCAACAGCGTAGTTATGCGTCCCACCCAATAAGACTCTTTTAATGAAAATCGATTCGCTCTTCTCGCTTTCTTCATTTATGCTGGGAAAATCTACGAGAACGATTTTGAAAAATTGTATCGACTCTTGTATACACAAGGAATGGCACAGCAGCCAACTCCGTTTTAGCCGGCTTTAACCAAAATATTCTACGATGGAAAAATTTGCCCCTCCGCATCCACTCGCTCGTTTTAATTCAGATTACGCAACCGACGAACAAGGAAGGATCATCTCGTTGTCTATTTTGGGAAATTTTATCGCCAACCCTATCTTTGAGCCAGGTCGCGCACCTGAAAGACTTGACCCGCGCGAACTATCGTCGTTCGTTGATTGCGAGGACCTTTGGCTTGCGGATTTACAACTTTCCCCTGCACCTTGGCAAATAATATCGAATTTCCAGCGCCTTCTGGAACTAAGAATGAATCGTATCAAGTGTAGCCTAAATAATTTCGAGCTTCTCGGGAAATGCACCAGTTTGCACCGAATCAACTTTGGCATGACCAAGATAACCGACAAGGAACTGAAGACCATAGGGAATTTAACAAACCTAACTCACTTAAACTTAGGCCCATCGCGCATTCAAGATCTCAACGAACTAAATCATCTAAGGAAATTGGTCGAGGTTGACCTCGGTGGTATTGCAATATCCGACAAGGAGTTACGAACATGGAAGAAGAGTGACGAACTTGAGAGACTGTTTCTTGAGGGCACGCGAGTAACCGATAATGGCGTGGCTGAACTAGCACGCTTTCCCAAGCTTAAGCTGCTCACTCTTCAGTCCACCAAAGTCACTACGAAGGTCTATGAGGCAATTTCGCACCTTCCTCTGCTCGAAACGGTTTATCTTGCTGTAGATCCGGGGCTGGATGCGATTCCACATCTGAAGAAGTTAACCAAGCTGAAAGAACTGTACTTAGGAGATTACCAAACTCCGGAGATCACAGAGAGAATCCAACAAGAGCTTTCCATTAACGTGTACTAGCCTGAGCTATTGAACAACGAAGAGCAGACGATAGTATGAAATCCGTCTTGCTTTGGAGATGATGGATTGCGTCGCAGCAATGGGCTGTTGTGACTGGAAAGATACTCGCTTAGGCGTGTTCGCCTGTGCCTAGCTGGTGGAATACAATCGATCGTTCAGTCCTCGCATCTTTCGCTCTTTCGCCCTTTTCGTGGTTCCAAAAGCCGACTCGTCAAATGGTAAGACCGTCGATGCGCGGCAAAGCGATCACGAATTACGACGACGAATTACGATCACGAATTACGAGGTACGAAGTAAGAGCTACGAAATCCGCCCCGTAATGCTTCGGCAGCGCAGTAATCATTCGCGGTCTAACGCGACGACGAATCAAACGGAAGTACGCCTAACTGCGGCATACGGGCTAAACGATCTGCGCATTCGGAACGGTTACACTGAATAGCTCTCCTGTTCTCCTGCTCTCATTTCTACTATCTCGCGCAGCGCGGCCTTCGGCCACGGGCTAAACTATCCAACCGATCGAAGGTCAATATTGGGAGCCACCATGAACCCGATCTGTACTCTCCTCTTTCGCGACTTTCGCCCATTTCGCGGTTCCATCAGCCGACTCGTCAAACGGCAAATCCGTCGAAGCGCGGAAAATCGAGTTTGTTGCAGAAAAGTTAAGGGTGAAAAATAGCCTTCTCGGAAGCTAATAGGTAAAATCGGTTACAACGCCAATTGTCGCTGCATGGATCGATTCGACGTCTCGTAGTGCTTATCAGCGAGACATTAACATTCACCATAAAAAATCAGGTAGAGTTTGACATGTCAACAACAGAAGCTCCATCTAGAGTTTTTGAAGAAATCGCACGTCTGTTCGCTTCAAAGCCATCAGACGAACAGATCTTGAGTTTCTGTCCATCCACTTTGACTACACAGAGGGCTACGCAACTTCTGCAGTGGAACCGCGACGGGCAATTGGACAATGAACTCAGAAACGAACTCGATCAATACGAGCAAGCCGAGTTATTGATGCGGATGGTGAAGGCTGAGATACGTGCTCGACAAGGTAGGTAGTCACGTATGAGCGAATACGTACCGGTCGAATTGCGCCGCTTAGTCCGTGAAAGAGCGAATTTTCGTTGCGAGTATTGTTTGATTCACGAAGAAGATGCGTTCTTACCGCATGAACCGGACCACATTATTGCAACCAAGCACCGAGGAAGCACGATAGCCGATAATTTGGCGTGGACATGTTTTACGTGCAATCGAAATAAGGGCAGTGACCTTGCCTCAGTTGACGATAGCACTGGCGAGATCGTGAGGCTTTTCAACCCACGGACCGATGTGTGGAGTGAGCATTTTGAACTTCAGCATCATGGAGCTATCCTGGCGAAAACGTCTATTGCTCGGGTAACTGTCTCATTGCTTAAGTTGAATCGGAGCGAGAATTTGGCAATCAGAATGTTGCTTGCCAGATTGAATCGAAAACCTCGCTAACAAAGCTCATACCGGCCAAGCAATAAGTACCACAGCATTTACAACTATCGGTCTGAACCGCGAATAACGCGAAAGAAGAAAGAGGCCGCTTTTGATAGTAAGGCTCGCAAGATGGCTAAGTGCCCGCTTCGGCAATCAAAACAACTCGGATGATCGTGGAAATAACCTTGTAAAGTAAAGAACGTGGATAGAGCCAAGGACGAAACGTATCGAGAGTACGCTAATACGGCGAAACAACAAGTTGAACTCGAAATGCACCGAAATTTTTTGTCCGAGAAATGAACCCAGGCTTAGCGACCAGAGTTCATCTGGCATCATCTTCTTTCCAGGAACCATTAGACTATGAAAGAAACGACCTTTAAATTTGGAGTAAAAATCGCTACGACTGAAGCATACGAAATGCTGCGAAACAAATTAGCCAAGATACAAGGTATTGCAGCCATTGAGCTAGAGGAAGAAACATTGTCCGTGCGAGCCTTTTTCGAAAACGGCGAACAAGCTAAAAAGATCCACAACAAAGTAATCAACGCATTGATCAAAACTCAGGATGTTACGGTGACGAGCGCAACCACCATGCTGACGGATATTTTTTAGGAGCATCGCCCATTTATTCAGTTTCCCCAATTCGTTAAAAAAAGATCTAACGCTTGCTCGCAGTTCGGTGCACTGCGAACATTGTAAGAATAAATGTCCATCACTCTGTTTCGCGTTTGGGTCATATCGACGCCGCGAATGATTGCTATCCTCATGGGTAAGTGATTGCTTATCACACCATCCAAGAGTGACTTTCGGGCCGGAGGTTTGTTTAGCCCGTGTGCCGTAGGCTTTTGATGTTGCGAGTTAAGGACTGAAAGGCGGGTACAACCCGAGCTGTGGCTGATAAGCCACGGTTGTCAAACCATTAGAGATTGCAAGCCCCTGAAGTAATGTCAAGTCGATGGTTTGAAAACTCCTTACGCAACAAATACAGTGCGCTAGATTGTTACTGGTATTCACCGTTGCTCGCAGTTCGCTGCAATGCGGACAGCGAAACCGAAGTTAGTTGGCACGCTGCTTGACGATGGGACCAATTCGATCCAAGCGAATGATCGTCAACTTTATTCGTAAATCAATACGTCCCGCATTAACCCAGCCGTAATTCGTGATCGATTCGCCGCGCTTCGATGTTTTTTCCCGTTTGACGAGTCGGCTTAGGGAACCACGAAAAGGGCGAAAAACGCGAAACAGGAGATGACTGATCGAGTGCATTGCGGCGCCCAGTATCGATGTTCGGTCGGTTGGATCGTTTAGCCCGTGGGCCGCAGGCTAGGCGTACTTCCGTTTGATTCGTCATCGCGTTGGATCAATACACGCCGCATCGAATTGGACTCACCAGCGAAAGAGCTATTCTCGATAACATGCGGTACATCTCCGCCGTCGGAAAGCCAACAGCATGTTGACAAAGTTTTGTACGTACATTTGTACGTGTTAGAAATAACCCTTACTTTGCCCCAGCGTAGCTCCAGAGTCCGTTCCCACTATCGTGATGCCAGTAGAGACCGGCCTATTCAGGTAACACAAACTCTATTGTGATGTTTTTGGATTTCAAACACCGCAACTATAAACAATGACATTGGCTCTTTGGCAGGAGGCGTTGCTGGTTTCCACAAGAATAAATGTTTCGCTGCCGGGGAACATGTTTGGACGGAAAATGGCTCACAGCCGATCGAAACGCTTCGGGTCGGCGATTTGGTACTCTCGCGAGACGAATTTGAAGTTGAGGGAGAACTCGTTGCGAAGCAGATTGAAGAAGTATTTGTGCAATCCGGCGAGGTGTTTCGGCTGAAGGTATGTGGTGTGTCGATTGGAACCACCGCCGAACATCCTTTCTATTCACTCTCGCGCGGCTGGACAGCGGCCGGTGAGCTTGAAGTCGGCGAGTTTATCGCGACCGCCTCGGGCGAATGGGTTCCCGTCGAAGCCTTGGAACAAACCACCGAACAAGACACCCTCTACAACTTCCGCATCGCCGATTTCCACACCTACTTCGTTGGCAATCGACTTGATGGGGTTGGGATATGGGCGCATAATTCGTATGGGGACGATGCCCCAGTTAAATCACTGTCAGCCATTGATGAAATAAGAGCAGCTGGTTCTCTTGCAGGAAAGTCAAACGCCGAGATCGCTGCGCAGTTGAAGGCCGCAGGCTATACCTCGGTAACTGGAAACAACGGTGGGACAATTTGGACGAAAGCACTACCAGACGGAAACACCGCAGTTGTAAGAGTCGACCCAGCTATGGTACGTGCAAAACCCAAAGGCTTTGCAGACGAAGTCCCGCATGTTCACAAGGAAATCGTACCGACAAGCAAAGTTAGCTCCGGCAACTACAAACCAGCGGATGCTACGAAGCTTGATGACAGCGGTGTGCCTTCTACCGATCCTGGCAAAACCCATATTCCTGGAGGCCATTAGCAGAGACTATGAGTACCACAGCGCAACTTGCCAAACGAATATCGCTCGAATCGCCAACACCAGATCTGCTTCATGATCTGCACACGGTGGTGAATCAGCCCGAAACTGCGAGTTCGATCGTAAGTGCAATGCTGTCACAATACCAAATGTCATTACGGGCGCAGGAAGCAGCCTGCTCGGTGATGGAGCGGCTTGAGAAAATTGCGGAAGCAGATCCGGAGCTTGGCTGTGGCCTAATGGCGCACCTGTGGGTCATTGCTAGCCAGATCGATGGTGCGTTTGACGTAACAGATGCAATCGACCTCTGGCTTGCAAACACGAACACAGTCGCGATCGAATCTCAACTACGATACATAGCAGAAACTTCCAAAGAGAAACATGTGATCGAGCACTTCAGGAACATGGCCAAAATGTGACGTTCGTCTAGATTTGCCCTGCCCCAAAGAGTGGAATTGGCCACCCCAATCATGTAGACGGCTTACCGTTTGGTTACAAGGACGCTGCCTTTCGTAGGTGGGTTTCTCGATTTGACGACGAATTCAAGGCTGCTGGATACGACGACGCAAGCTTCTTCATGGAAGGTAGCGCATTATCTGGTGTCAAGTACGCTGATGATCTCGCTTTAGATGCACGTCGAGGTATATACCCTAAGGACTATGACGTTGCGGTTGTAAGTTCAAAGATACTTCAACGTGCGGAACAGCTTGGGCTCAATGCGCTAAATGGCCCACATACCGCAAAACAGATTTCTGCGCTAGGACTTGCTGAAGCTAGAGATATCCTGTCGAAGGCTTCCAAGGGAGGAATCCCGGTCAACTTCAAGATATACCGGTCCGTCGATGACGTTTACGACTATGCCAAGACAATCCCATTTGCCCCATGGAGGAACCCATGATGCATTACTTCGTCACTGTCGAAAAAAATGGCGTATCTATCCATGATCGAATGCAATTCGACGACTACGCAACGGCGATTGAATTCTTGAGCGAGTTCTATCGGCCAAGATTTGGTCGCTGTGTGCTGCCACTTACGACGGAGATTGTGAACGGGAAGTTTGCCAGATCGTATGGAGAGCTGAATGTTCCTGAGTCAATCGAAGTCGTCGACGAAACTTCAAGACGCCGCTACTCTGCGGCCGCGAAGCTGAGCAATGCTTTTGAGTATGACGCATCGTATTTCTTTCTGGTCGAAAGTGACGTTGGAATCGCGGAGCGAGAACAGGAGTAGGAACATTGAGCTAGTATGAATAACGGATAGCCCCAAATGCGGGACTGCGAGACGACGTTTCTAGGATACGTATAAGCTCCCTAATTATCCGATACCCGTAAACGGCAAGCTTTTCGGCGAAGCGACGATTACTAATGGTCCGATTTCTTTGCCGGGTCGTGCTGGAGAAATACCGAGAAATGTCGATTTCGTTCTGACTGCGAATGGGAAGCTTATTCTTGGCAGCAAGCACCACTTCCTGTCACAGGGGGCGGAAGCTGTTGCGGCTGGCGAGCTGAAAATCGTCAATGGCCTGATCAAGCTTATTACGAACAAATCTGGTCATTTCAGTCCCACAGTCGAGGATTCTGCGAGGGCTCCTGGCATTATGCGTTCATTGGGACTGGACCTGAAAGACGCCCCTTTCGAGTCCTTCAATTTCACTTTTGATTCTAAAGGTTTAATCACTTCCGTAAGGCGCGTGGTCCGGAAGGTCTTGGAATGATTTTGAGCCTGAGCAGAAACTCATCCAGTTCTGGTTGGGAGGCACAGATCTTGCTGCACATGACACGCACATCCCATCCCAGCCGATCACTTCGGTCACGGAAGTCGCCAGCTTAGAAGTACCATCAACACCGCCGAAACCCTGGCTCGCAAAATAAACCCAAGAGGGGCGGGGTAAGGGCTGGTTACGATGTTTACACAAGAAAGGCGGGCTGCGAGTTACAGCGGGCAGGCCAAATTAACGCCGTCATAAACATTTCATTCTGCGATAATAATTCAGCCCAAAAACGGCGAGTTATGCGACCAAAATGCGGCCCGTAACATGTAGCCAAAGATCTCGGTAACGGAATAGTGACTGTAGCTTTACCTCGCTCGCTTTGGAAAAGCGGTTACAAAGCGCAATTCGACTACTTAAACAAGAAGTTTTTTGGCGGTGCGTCAAATCAACCTGAAGGGTGGACTTGGCACCATATGCCACATAATGGTCAGATGCAGTTGGTTCCATCGGGACTGCATTCGGTAATTGATCACGCGGGTGGCATGGCGCGTGGCCGATGGGGATATATCTGATATAGGAAAAAGTACCAATGAGAAACGAGTTTACTCGAGTTGTCGCCACAGAATTTGCCATTGCTATTCAGGAAGAATTCGGTGGTACAGAACCGGCTGACGAGTATTTTGATCCCTTCACGAAGTTGCTTGGCAAAAATCCGGAAAGGGACGATATAGAAGCGGTTTTACCTGGGAGGGTAAAGGAACTAACCCTTCTGCTGGAGAATTGGCTTGAAACTAAACTTGATCCCAAATTTGTAGAAAGAGTTTACGCTCAAGCTATAGCGAACTTCTATGGACGTAAGAAAAAATAGAAACTATCTGAATCAGCAAGATTTGGAGATGGACACCGAGGAAGATTTGGCTGTCATGAGGTTGTGATTTTTGCGTCCTTTACCTGGACATCTTAGGTGAAGGCGCCAAAAGATTGGCAATTGAAGGCCACCTTTTTATCGAGAATCAGGAAAAGTCCAAACATGAATCGCGCCCCGTCCGTTTTGATCGATCGGAGCGAGCACAATCTGAGAGGAGAGACTTCGCCCTCGATCAGTTCATTTCAGTCGCACATCGTGTTTGAGTTGCATGGCACGACGTCCAATCACTGGACTTGTCTAGACTGGAAGTAAAATGCAAGGACGTGAAAGGCAATCAAGGACGTAAGCCTTTTGACAGTCGAATTCTGTGGACGCTGTGGAATTATTCCTCCAACTCGGTCAGCAGTGCTCGGTGTTACGGGTCGAATTACCACAGCATTTTTGGCCGAATTGTAACAGTAGAGATTTCGGCCTGATTTGGGCGGTTTGGCCGAGTTGTTGAAGAAACTGGAGAACGTGACTGTTCGTTGATTCGATCTGGCTGCACAAGCCGATCGAGCAAAAGTAGCTCGTGGAAAGAATGTTTATCCAAATTGCAGTCGCATTCTCAGCGCATAGAAAATACGACCGCTCCTAGAAAACGATCGCATCTGTTATAGATCTTCAAAGGATAACGCTTAACGAGCTGACGAGTCGGCTTATGGAACCACGAAAATCACGAAAAACGCGAAAGAGGAACAGATCGAATCGTAATGAGTTGAGCTGACTTCCGTGCCACACGTACAGTTGTACGTGTTCTAAAAGACGCCTTACTTCGACCCTAGCGTAGCCCGAGAGTCCGTTCCCACTTTCGCGAAGCCTGTAATGACCGGCTCCATTGAAATAACACGATGCCTACAGTGATGATTCTTGTATTCAAACACCGTAGACACAAGTAATGACATTAGCTCTTTGGCAGGAGGCGTTGCTGGTTTCTACAAGAATAAATGTTTCGCTGCCGGGGAACATGTTTGGACCGAAAATGGTTCACAGCCGATTGAAACGCTTCGAGTGGGCGATTTGGTACTCTCGCGAGACGAATTTGATGTCGAGGGAGAACTGGTCGCGAAGCGGATTGAAGAAGTATTTGTGCAATCGGGCGAGGTGTTTCGGCTGAAGGTATGTGGTGTGTCGATTGGAACCACCGCCGAACATCCTTTCTATTCACTCTCGCGCGGCTGGACAGCGGCCGGTGAGCTTGAAGTGGGCGAGTATATCGCCACCGCCTCGGGCGAATGGGTTCCCGTCGAAGCCTTGGAACAAACCACTGAGCGCACCACCCTCTACAACTTCCGCATTGCCGATTTTCACACCTACTTCGTTGGCAATCGACTTGATGGGGTTGGAGTTTGGGCGCATAATTCGTATGGGGACGATGCCCCAAGTAGTGAACTCGACGAAGTTCTGAGGTTGACGAATCAAGGAGTGCAGAACCCAAGAAAGCTTGGCGCGAGTTCAAGAAACCTAATGGGAAGCGAGTTGCACCACATCGCATCAGACAAGGGAGTAGGAAGCGGAAACAGATGGGGGCAAGTATTCCGGCATTTATTTGACGGCGCCGGAATGAGCCTACAAGACCCGATAAACCTAATCCGGATTCAGGGACATGCTGGTCCGCACGGAATTCTCAATTCTGTGGTATTTGATCGGCTTATGAATGCCACTTCCGCGTTTGCTCGCGGCACACCCGAGTACCGACGAGCGCTCCGAATTGAGTTGGCCTACATGCGTCGAGAATTGCGTGATCCATCCAGCCGCCTTGGAGCATTGGTTAGGGCAAGGTCAACTGCTGCTGAAAATGCTTGGAGTCTGGAAGAATCCGCTGTTGCAGCGAGGAGGCTAGGACTGTGAACATAGTCGCAAGAGTTGTTCAAGATCCTTCAGAGGAATACAGAACTTTCGGTACGCCTAGGCTACCAAATGGCCAGGAGTTGCCTATCGGGGTGTTTACTGCCGCAAAGAAGCAAGACTTCGAACTGATTTTTATCCCAACCCTCAACGAAGGGACGATTGGAATGGCGAGTATGATCCTCGATACAATTCCGTTGTTCGATGAGCAAGGGGCATTGTTGATACGAGAGCACTTTTCCGATTCGTTTCAATTGATATCGTGCAAAACAGACGATGACCAATCCCTTTGGCTGGGAAACTCACTATTCATGATTGATTGCATTGACAGGGCGAAGTCGAAAGCCGATTACTACCCCACGAACTATCCAATCCACCATTTATCGGATTGCGTCAAAACAGCCTTTACGCTTTCGCTGACAAAGCATGCTGTCGCAGGCTTCTCAGTGTTTAGGGCAATTGGTGATCCACTGAAACTAGTAGCTACCAACAATTTTCTTAATTTGTTCGAAGGAAAGGGGCTAGCGCGAGGTGTTTCACCCAAGTACATCATAACATAGCCAAGCCCCAAATGCGGGACTGCGAGACGACGTTCCTAGGATTACGTATAACTCCCTAATTATCCGATACCCGTAAACGGCAAGCTTTTCGGCGAAGCGACGATTACTAATGGTCCGATTTATTTGCCGGTGATGGAGAAATACGGAGAAATGTCGATTTCGTTCTGACTGCGAATGGGAAGCTTATTCTTGGCAGCAAGCACCACTTCCTGTCACAGGGGGCGGAAGCTGTTGCGGCTGGCGA
>JAFLCP010000208.1 GCA_017303505.1 Planctomycetota bacterium
CGCCAACCACAGCATCGCCGCCGCAAATAGGCTGACGACAATAAAGAAGAGGCATATGCCCTTAATAATCTCGCGAACGCGGTAGCTCATTGGAAGAACCGACTAGAGATATAGTTAGTAAGACACGAAACTTATAACAGATGGCGTTTCAAGAATCAAAAGTTTCGAGAGAATGTAACCGCTAGGCGACGAGGGATATCGGCCGTCAGTATAAAAACTGCAAGTGAGAACGCTATCGAGCGTTTGCAATCTGTCTGCGGGCGCTTAAAAGGGGCCTGTCTTCTAATTTCAGAGATTCTGCCCCAAATATGCGCCGGTCAGTGGCCATTTTCAAACGCCCGATGACAGCGATAGACCGTGAAGGCTCAATACTCAAAGCCTTGCAAGTTCAATATTCCTTTGTTGTTGCATGTTAGGCGACTACAGAGAATATCGAAAATGGAGAGACTACGCTTTCGTATCAGTTTGCTTCCCGTTTGAACTCATATCGCATCGGTGTCCCACCTTTCGTTTGCCCAATCGTCGCTGTGAGGACCCCTTCGTTCGACAGTTCATAGACTATGCGTTTGGGGTAATCGTGGCGAGGGTTTTCAAATACGGCCCTGTTCGCGCTAAGTTCCGTGAGCACGAACTCAGTGGGCGTTTTGCCTCCAGGTTGAGCAACATAGATCAGTCCTCCTTCGCGCTCCATGATACGCAAGTATTCAAACGCAAACATCTTGCCGCTTGCGTTAATTGAACGCGAAATGGCGAGCATCGCGCCACCACCGGGAGGACTCCAGCGTTCTTCCACGGAGGAGCCCGTACTTCTTTTTCCAACCCAATCTCCGGAGAGCCAGGCAAGGTCGCTGATGACTGCTTTAGCTGGAGTTGGCATAGGAATGTCTTCTGCATGACGATAGAGGCCAACCGCTTCACCTCGAGATGGAGGATCGATGGCGACTGTAACAACTAACCCTTTGTCCGTCATTTGAAACGTTCTGCGGATCAGTCCAATTCCACCTGCAGGGCTGCCTGCCAGGCGTTCGAACGAGACGTCATACGCGAATGTGCCGTCTTTCCACGAACCTTTGTAGCTGGTGATAGTCTTGGGCTCTTCGATTTTGGTGACGGAACCATCTAATGCCACGCGCACATCCCGATGCCCTGATCCATGTCCATTCAGCACGATGGCAGCCTCTTCGACTCCCAAGGAGAATCTAGACGACATTGGAGCCGACAACTGTTCCAGAGTACGTCCCTCCGTGAGGTCTTCAACAAAAATCCATTCGCCATCTAAGGCTTTTAGAGCGTCAGCCTGAGCGTAAAGCTTGACTGAATCTGCGCAAACAAAAATCATCGCTAGTGCGGATAAAGAACAGCAGAGAAGACGATGCATGTTTGGAGCGAGCTTTCTTGTTGAAGTGAGTGTTTTGAGTCTCAACAGTTATTATCTTAATCCATGCTAGGCACAAAAGCGATTGAGCTACGATTTAGGAGCCCACGATACCTTTGGCAATGTAGCGAGCTTCTTCTTCCGTAAAGGGGCCCGTTACGGAAATTACACCGTCCGTCATAGGCGCTGTTACATAGGGTGCGATCAATGTCTTGCCATCTACTATGACTGCAAGACGTTCTCGATGCTCCGTTTCAGCAGCCAGTTTTGTAGAAAATTCCCCAAAACGTGACCGCGCAGATTCGTGTAGCCTCAATACGATCACCCATGTGCCGGTCGTATCTTGTTGAATCGAGGTGCTTTTCAAGTCTGCGTTGGAAATTTCTACGCTTGGTGAAATGTACAATGTTTCTGCAGTACTTGCGCCCACTGGTGAAAACAGTATGGACTTCCAACCTTCGGCAGAATCTGTGCTGCAACGGCGAAGTTCAAGAGAAAGCCAGGGTGCTCGCGAACTCTCGTACTCAACCGTCGTTGGACTGCAACCTATAAGTACTGCTAACCCAACCAGAAACATACTGATTCGAATCACCCAATTAATCCTCTTCAAAGATTTGATTTATGACCCAGGAGATCATCGTACCTTTCGTTATTTTGTTGAACAACCTTCAGACCAAAATACCGGGAAGGTCGGATAAAAGGTTCTAAGCTTTCGCGAGAGATTTATTTCGATCAGCTGATTGGTTGCCAAAACTCTTCCCACTGACATGCTTCTTTCACATCGAGTGGAAACTTGCGACTAAAAGGATGGTCTTGGATGCCTGCCAATTCTCGTAATGCCAAGTGTATATGCTCTGGACGGATACGCATTCCCTGTTCCGCATCTACTTTCCAGGTTTGTGGCTCAATTTTTTCTGCAAATTGCTCGTTATTGGTTGCTCCAATCACGCGGTTGCCCTGGATTCCTGCTCCCATAAACATAATGGAACCGACAGACCAATGGTCTTTGCCATTTCCAGAATTGTATTTCGGTGTGCGTCCCATTTCACTTTGCAGAACAATCACTAGCTTGTCGCGAATCCCTAATTCTTCGGCTCTCTGTGTCGCGTAAACGATTCCATCCAAAAATTCTGGGATCAACTTCATTTGATCTTTGTCATTGTTCGCGTGACTATCGAATTGGCCGATATTCAGATTGGCCGATACGCTGACACCTGCCTTAAAAGAAACCAAAGCGATTTCGGCTTGCTGATGCAGTCGTTTACGAGGGAGTTCTTTAGGGATGTGTTCGGTGACACGTGATAGCGACTTGGAATTCAATTGGGCTGCGTAAAGCATATTCTCACCGCGAGTTGCACGCGGCAATTGGGGCGCATCGCCTAAGGCCTCATGGTAGTCGGCGATGGTTCGCTCAATGTGATCTAGGACGAACGGATCATGGTACGGCGATCGCGCATTGCCATGGACTGCGTCCGCATTGGCAATGCGTTGCAGCGATGGGAGATAGGGGACACGTGACATCGCCACCAAATTGCCTGTCACGGAATAGTTGCCAAAGGTCAAGAAAGCTAAAGGGCAAGTGGGACCCTGACAAGCTGCCACTAACGCCGCAAAGGTTGGATACGCCAAACTGTCAAGCTTGCCTGTGGCCATATAACGCGAGGCTGGCGCATGATTATCGACCGAATAGTCCAAGCCATTTACGGTGAGTAATTCGGCGCCAAACTTTTCATAAAAGTCCTCGTTGCACATTCCCTCTTCGATATGCGAACGCGTTGGAGCAAATGTGTGCTTCCCTTGGGTTTGTATGTCGCCTTGCTTATACAGGCGATTGATCCCTTCAATACCTTTCGGATCCATCAGGTAGGTTGTATCCCAACCACCTGAAGCATTTAGGATCAAGTAGTAAGGTCCCGCATATCCCTCGCTTTGATCAGAGGCGTAAGTCGTCTCCTGAAAGCGGTAAGGTACTGCTAGCCCTACGCCTGCTAATCCACACCATTTGAGAAATTGTCGACGCATGTTGATTCACTGTGTAAGAGAACTGCTGTTGATTCAAGCGGAGTGCATAATGCAAAGCTACTCGTACAAAAATTCAGGCCGACGAAGCAGATATGTAACGACTGCTCGCCAAGCGCGAAGTGTATAGGCGGGATCATCGCCTACTGCGTCTCCTTGGCGACACGACCAGATTTCCCGTTGGTCGTGCTCTTTATGGTCGCGAGAATCCGCGACGATGCGTTCAAATAGTTCGATCGTACGCTTTACATCATCAGAATCAGGAGTGTCTGTTTTTCCTAAGATTCTCTGATGTAAATGAATAACCGACTTTTCAATTTCTTCTCGCGCTTCATCCGTTCCCGGTACCGTGGTCAGCTCAATGTAAGGGAAGAGTAAACGATCATTCTTGGAAAGTGCGAAATCTTTGGGGACATGTTGGCAGGCCAACTCGTTGGACATGATTCGTTGAATGGCTCCCATCGCACCGCTGGGATCGGTCGCCCTTTCGGTGACTTCTTTTAGATCGATGCCTCCATAAAGCATCTCCATATCTTCGTTGAGTCGATTCCAGCGTTCGCCGAAGACAGCCTGAATCTTCCTTTCCAACTGTTCGGGCGAAAGAAGATGTACCAAGCCGATATCGTCCAGTTCCATTTGACGGCAAGCTTGCGCGGAAAGGGCATCGAGGCCGTCGACACGATAGAAGTCGGACAAAATCCAATCGCAAAAAACATCTTTAAGCTGAAAGCCATTCTCAGAAAATCGTTGTGCGATTTGTTCCGTGACGCGACGTTGTTCGCGATAGGCTCGCAGTCTGGCCCCATACAATGGATCCGAATAATCCGTAGGCGCTTTTAGAACTTTGCGGCCCATTAAAATGTAATAGGCATGTTCTACCATGGTGACCGCAAAACGTGGATCGGCAGCGATGCGTTCCCCAAACCATTGCAAAGATCGCCAGCGTTCTGATTCAGGCAATGTTTCTCCTTCAAAGCCGGCTGGGAACATATCGGTGAACCATCCTCCTTTGCGTTTGCCATACACCGCAAAATTGGCTTCGAATCGCCAGTAATCTTGATAGAGGCCGGCAACGGGATCGAGCGTTCGATGACAAACCACACAATCCGCTGCCTGCATCGTCGGGACTTCATATTGAGCATTGATGGCGGCCGCATCCGAGACGCGGGCTGCAAGTTCAAGAATGTCGACACCCAAGAAATGTTGATAAACTATGCGCGACCGGAGACGATTGCGATTGGTTTCTGTCGTTGGATAACGGGTGAGATATAAAAACGTTGTCATTAAGCCCGCATGAGGAAAATAGCCTGTTGGGGACTCTTGATCCTCAGAACGGTTACGACCATGCAGAGCTTTAAGTTTTACAGGGACATATTCATAAGGATTTTCTATATCCGCAAACTTGTCCTTCAGCTCCTCAAACACACCATATCCACGGGCTGTGTAAGGTGAGACCATGATGTAATCGGCGGTTACAATTTCGGTAAAAGGGCGATTGTGGCGAACGATGTGATCGATCAGCATCATCGGTTCTCTTAGCAACGCTTGACGATATTCACCGACGAGCTTGTAGCCAGCCTTTTCGCGTTCCTTTGGGTCTGCGATATGACTCCAGTCTTTCTGTTGGTACCAAAGTCGGCTCTTTTCAAAGTGCTCATAAGACAAGGCCGCCACTTCAGGATTATCGTCAACGGCAGTGATGAGGAAAATGTCGTTGAACCCTTCGCGAAGCCTTTGATAAAATGCTTCTTCGGACATCAGGCCCATCAGTTTTTCGCGGAAGGCTTTTTCACCCTGAACGGCGAGTTCCTTTTCGAGGTCCGCAGTTTCTTGTGCAGATGGGAGACGACCGAGCAATGATAAACTGGCTCGTCGCAATAAACCTGCGTTGTCTTTAAAACGCACTCCTTCCCAAAAATTTGTTTTGTTCGTGTCATGCTCCATGAGAGAATCGCTTGGTGGTAGGGACGCTGTGTCGGATCGCAGGTGTTTCGTCAGATAAGCATCTAAAGCGATGAAAGCGGGATCTTCCGCAGTGAGAATGGCTCCTCCGCCGTGATCAAGTTCACCGAGTGCCTTGAGTGGTACTATCGATACTCCATCCGATTTTTCTGCTGCTAGTTTCAGAAGTAGATCGCGATTGGCCATAAGGGACTTATCCCTTGTTTGGCCGATGAATTTTTTTAAGTCGGTCAATATGAATTTACTGTCGGTCGCATCACCACCACTGCGGTGACAGGCTAAGCATTTTGGGGCCAAAATTCGATTCCAGATTCGGTCCTCGAACTCAAGGTCAGCGGGGAGTTGACATACAGCGGCTACGGAAGCGAGCTTTTCGGTGGGCGACTCAGTGGTTTGAGCAACATCAATCTGCGGCTGCGTATCCTGTGCCATGGTTGGAGGGCTGAGGAAAAATACAGCGGCCAAAGCAACGAGGAAATTGACTACGGTGTAGTCGCCAAGTCCTAGGGTCGCGGAGTTTGTAGTGGTACAAAAGCGTGAGTGCATTAGATTCAAGTTTGCGATTGCGCGTGGTTGGGGTGTTGCTGGTGGGAGAATGGAATGAGGGTTCGGTGTGATACGGTTGCCAAACGTCAGAGATTAGAAGGCTTTTCGCTGCTGCCGCTGGCCGCTTACCACCGATTTTCGCCGTTTGGGAGCGTTTTCCTCGTCATATTCGCTCTGTTTCGGGATCTATAAGTGTAACCGACCTTAATGAGCGTTTGCAAATTCTCGGATGAATCTTGGATATAGACGCGTACCCGGATGGCAGGCCGCCTACTTTTTCTTTTTCCCCACTCCAGGTGCGGCGGTAATTTGTTTCATCCAGGCCGCAATTTGATTAGTGTCTATCTCTCCCGCCGATTTCAATTCAATGCCACGCGTTGCTTTTCCCATGGCGATAGGTGTCACTGGTGGAATCGGATCGAGAGTAATGCCATTGATGAACATCAGCTTGACATGGTCTGAAAAACCGCCGCAACAAAAGCACCAGCCATCGCCAACTCCGTAATAAGCGATTCCCCATTTGACGGCGCGTTGCAAGCTGGGAAGTGTTTTGGCTGCGATCGCGTCGATCTTCTCGGCGATTCCGCGTTGAGGTTGGGGCAAGCTGGCGATGTAAGCGAACACAGGTTCATCACCATCAGCAGCTTTGGCTGAACTCGCTTTGCCATGGACCATAGAGTCGGGGAGTTTGGTAGTTGCCTTGCGTTTCGCGCGAGGCGCTGGGCTCGGCTTGCTTGCAGTTGGTGTCGTTTTCTTGGTGGATTTGCGGATGGGCATTTTGAACTCGATTAGTAGCAACAATATCTTAACGCAGGTGGCTTGCTAATGTAGCAAATCAGTTTGTGTGTATATGGGCGTATAACACGAGACTGGTTTTGGAGAAGAAGATTGATTTCGGTCGCTTCGGGACCGTATACCGTGAAAAGGCCATTTTGCAAGTTTAACCCACTGATCGAATTTCGAATCGAGTCGCAACAGTAGCTGAGGAATCACGTCCCAATTGGTGGATTGCCAATTTGGCGTTGTTTCCAAGCTTTCGAATTCCAAGGACGGACTGCGACCAATATGAGCAAGAATAAGGGCCATAAGACAGAGATGAAGGGCGTGGAGATAACGATATGCAAACCGCTTTTCTGTTCTCGCGGATTGTTGAAAAGTAGAAAGGCAAATGCTACTGGAAGTCCAGGAAGAAATGTCAGGATGATTGGTATGGGAGGCCTATTGTCAAAAAAGATTTCATAAAGAACGAATCCCAGAGTTAAAAGCACCCCGCATCCGAGCCATTTGAGGTTCGGAAGCGATCGCCAGGAATCACTTGATCGCCTCGGTTGACTTTTCGAACCTAAGTTGTCTTCCGGGCGGGCATCTGAAGTAATTTGGGAGGAATGTCTCGGCGTTTGATGTAGACCCGTCATAAGAGGTTAGGCCCACTTTGAAGGCGTTAAGTTGTTATCAAGATTTTCTTCTCTTCACCTGAGCGGCAAAGCTACCATGTCTTATCCGTAAAAGAAACAAAAGGATACAAAAATATGAGTAACCATTGTTGTCCATTTGCAAAACGTTCAGGTCACTGATGGACAATAGGTTTGCTTTTGTTGCGACTCTACTTTGCTCTCAATGAGGGGGCTTGGTAGCTGACTCGAAGGACTTCATCACTAGAGTTTCGAAAACAAGTGTTCTGGTTAAGTAAATGTGTTTACAGTTTGCATTTTAGTTGTCATTGAGAGCGTGACAGAGCCTTGATTACTGGGAGGGGGCCGCTGGTCGGGTTTTGATTGGAATACGTCCTGGAGTTGCATGTTCAGCGATTTGATTAACTGAGTGGCTGCAATTTTGGCCCGTTTTCAGGAATTGCTAGCATTCATTAGATACCAAGAAGCGGCATTTTCGCCATGCATACCATGCGATAATATAGGACGCCACAACGGACATGGATGGCCGTACCGGTTTGGGGAATCGCTTCACGCTACTTCCCTGCTCTGCCCACAGCCATTCTTGGTTCAAACCTAAGCATTTAGCGTTCTTTTCGATTTGGACCTTGTATGAAGCAAGTGGCAATATTTCTTCCGAATTGGGTGGGTGATGGAGTCATGGCCACTCCCACGCTGCGAGCTTTACGCAACTTCTACGGTCGCAATGTTCGTATGATTGGGATAGGGAGACCGGCTGTCGTCGGTGTATTGGAAGGAACGCCGTGGCTCAACGAAACGTGGGCCTTTAAGTCGCGAAGTCGTGGGGCTCTGCCGAATCGACGCAAGATCATTGCTCGCCTTCGCCGTGAGAAAATAGATACCGCCATATTGCTCCCGAATTCATTCACCTCGGCAGCCATGGCTTGGCTCTCTGGGGCTCGGCATCGCATCGGTTACGCTCGAGATGGACGCACATTGTTGCTTACCAAAAAACTCCGCGCACCAAGATCTGGAAAGAAATGGTTGCCCATATCTGCAGTGGATTATTATCTCGGTATTGCTGAGTCCTTGGGAGCGCTCACGCTTGACAAGCATATGGAGTTAGTCCTCACAGCCCAGGACCGCGGGCTGCAACAGAACCTATATTCAAAATGGAATTGGAATCCGTCCGCACCCACCGTAGTCATCAATAACGGCGGAGCCTACGGGGGAGCCAAGCTCTGGACGGCGGAACATGTTCGTGATTTAGCTAAGGGGTTGTGTGAAACTCCGCAGTTGCAAGTGTTATTGCACTGCGGGCCCGATGAACGTGAAGCAGCTAACGCTTTGGAAACGGAACTCGCTAATCCCCGCGTGCGTTCAATGGGGACCGAAGAAAATTTACCGCTGGGGCTCACCAAAGCCGTATTGGCTAAGGCATCGGTTGTGATCAGCACCGATAGTGGACCGCGACATATAGCTGTAGCGTTTAATAAACCGGTGGTCTCATTATTTGGTCCGACCGATCCAGCTTGGACAACTACTTACAACGTTCGCGAATCTTACATGGAAGAAAAGCTTCCATGTCGAGCTTGTTGGAAGCGAACTTGTCCACTAGGCCACCATCGTTGCATGACCGACCTCAAAGTGGAACGTGTACTGCGCGAAACATTGTTGCGACTCACCGAATCTCAGCTCAGCGAACACCAGGAAGGGAGTTCGAAAACGGATATCGGAGAGTCGCAAACGCGAGCTGCTTAGGCTTTATCGCCATCAAGTACCACAGGTCTTACTTTTTCGATCAGGCCGCTAGCGTGATCGTAGACCAATGCTAACTGCGGGCCGAGATGGGCTGCCGCGTTGGAATCGATCAAGTGGTTCGAATCGGCGGTACTCATCTGCATGAGCAAACGGACTTCGCAGTCATTGAGGGTAGATCGGCTTAACCAGCGCGAAGCGGTCGAAAAGCTATCGGCCCAGATCCAGGTGTGAATTCCAACCGCTGGTCCATCTCGCACAATTCTGGAGAAAACTTTTTCTAAGCTCTCTTCGTCGCTGCCGCCGAAGGAAAACTCTTCGCCTCGTTTAAGGTTGCGGAATCGATCCAGTTGCCAGACCACCATCCATAGTGGAGCGTATTGGCTAACGTCTTCGTTTTGACGTCGATCGATGAGTTCCGCGATGGACTTCAATTCGTTTTCAACGTCCTTCAACGCTACGATTTCTGTTGTCTTCTCTGTTGCCTTTAGATGCTCGACGAATTGATCGCTACCTGGATCATTCGGTCTGGCACCGAAGAGAATCTTCCAGCTCGGTTGAGGGCGTTGCGAGATTTCGGCAGCGCGGGTTTGGCTGCGAATCGCCAGATGCGTTAATCGACCTGCCAAGCGAGCATCGCTTCCCACTACCAGAACGTTGCGACCTGGTTGACTGCTGCGAGCGAAACCAACGGCGGGACGAATTGCCACAGCATCCCCTAATACAATTGGATCAGCTTGTTTGCCCATAAGTTGCCAGGTGGCTTGCAGCGCAGTATCAACATCTGCGTCGGTCCATTGACTAGGCTTGTGACCTTCGAAGACTATGGTCTTTTCGAGGCGGTTGGTGGTTTTATCGCGATTAACGGTTTTGGGTAACATCGCTTGAAACCAATCTTGCTGATCGCTGGAACTGACCCAAGCAATTTGAAGCGGATTGTTTCCTTCAATACGTCCACCCGCATTGTTGTAAATGGCTTGGCCTGGATAGCTCAAACGGCTTGCGGCCAAATTGTCATCGCTCAAAATTACAGCCGCATCGGCTTCATCGCATTGCAGGGCGATTCGCACACCCATCTGACCGAGTGTGGTTCTGGGCAACGAGTAAGCTCCTGCCAAGGTTTGCGATGCTAATATAGCGTGCACACCGAATGATCGACCTTGCCGCACGATGCGGTCCAGCAACAACGACGATTGTTGTGCCAGCTTATCATCTTGCACAAACAGCTCTTGGAATTCGTCAATGATCAGCAAGATTCGCGGCATGGGAATATCAGGATGGCGTTGAGCCCACCCAGCCACATCTTGCACCCCTGCGTCACGGAACATTTCACCACGCAGCTGGAGGCATTGGTCGAGGAACTCTAGTGCACTCAATCCGAATTCGCGTTGGCTTTCGATCCCGATAATGTCGGCGTGAGGTAACTCCGATTCCGCATAGACTTGGAATTCAACCCCTTTCTTGAAGTCCAGGAG
>JAFLCP010000209.1 GCA_017303505.1 Planctomycetota bacterium
TTTTGGCCCATGGTTGTGTGGGGAGTCTCGCTTCTAGCTGCCGGGGGCTGGATGGTGGCGGGGGTTTGTTTGCCGCTGTGGATTTTCATCGCTATTTGGATCGGATCGATCGGTGAATCCCTGCGATCGCAGCAGCAGGCCGATTTTCCCGTGCAGCGAACTCGCTGGATCGGAATGCAAATTGGAAAAGTGGCCATTTTCGCTCTCTTTTTGTGGTCGACTTGGAATCCCGTCCTGAATCTACTGCCGATTCTGGGGTCCATGAACTTTGGCCCCCGCTCGGACGTAACAACCCTGCAAAAAGCCATCAGCATCGACCCACAGGACCCACGGCCTTGGCAATTTTGGGCTCGATATTGGCTCGATAAGGGCTTGGATGGAACGACAACCGATCGCCAAAAAGCTCTCGTAGCCATTGAGAAATGGCTGGAACGCGATCCTGCCAGCGCGATGATGCAGCGCAACGCGGGGGATTGGGTTTGGATGCTGGCGGCGGTCGACAAGCTCAAGGGAACGGGCGCCGTTGATGAAGATTTGCTGAACTTGGCCACACGATATTACCGCGAGGCCGAGCAGCGATATCCGAATGATGCTAGTATGGTTTTGCAATTAGCCACAATTCAGGAGGCCGCTGGAGCCCATGAATCGGCGGTGGGATTGGCGGAAAGAGCCGTTCAACTGGACCAATCCCACTCCCATCGCGATCGCAAATTGCAGATACAGAGGATCTGGTGGCCTGGATTTACGAGCACCGATAGTACAATAGGGGTTCAGACGGTGGGCGATTTTTTGGTGCCCGCCCCCGATGTTCTCCAACGCATTCTAAGTTCTTCTCGTTGAAAATTAGGGTTCGGAAATGATTCGATTTTTGGCGATTGTCGTCGTTGCGATCGTGGTAGGCATACTATTGGGGTTTGCTGGTCATAGCCGAAACTTCAGTGGTGTCACCGAACGGTTTGAGCAACGTCCTATCGGTGTCCCGATGAAGGAAGGGAGCCCATTCGAACCGACGCCGGTAACGAAACAATTCCCCGGCCAAGAAGAAACCTTGAAGGATGAAGTGGAGAAGAATAAGTCGACCGAAGAAGGTTCTTCCGACAAGCCAGATTCACCTCTAGGAAACATCGGTTCCGGTTTTCCTGTCAATGTTCCTGCGGGAAACTCGATCGCACCATTTCAAACTGATATGGCCCCCAAGGCCCAGCTGATCAATGGTTCCTCACATGATTTCGGAACCATGCAACGCCGCGCTAAAAAGTCCCATACCTTCATCATCAAGAACGTAGGTAACTCACCGCTCGACTTAAAAGTTGAAGGCTCAACGTGCAAATGCACCATCGGTACACTCACTAAGTCGCAACTCAAACCAGGTGAGGAAACCGGCATTACGCTCGAATGGAAAACGGAAACCTCAGCCATCGAGTTCGCTCAGTCTGCGGAAATCAAAACGAACGATCCACGACAGCCCATGCTCAAGCTTACCGTTAAAGGCGTTGTGGTTGATAAGCTCCTCATGGAGCCCGACGTTTTGGATCTCGGTGAGTTTTCAACCAATGAAGCTCACTCCAAGAAAGTCCACCTATACAGCTTCACTAAAGAGCCCGTGAAGATCACCAAGGTGGAGTGGAGCGAGCAGGCCAATGCGAATTTGATTTCGTTCAAGCACCGTGAGATTCCGCTCAGTGAAATCACTGACGAGAACTTTAAGGAGGCCACTCAGGTTTTCGAAATCACGGTCGATCTTGCCAAGGGATTACCGCAAGGGAAACTGAACGGCGTGATGCGTGTCGAAACGGATATTGAAGAGAACTCTCTATTGGAAAGCGGAATCATTGGTCGCGGAGTGGGTGATGTTACATTCTTGGGGGGTAAAAATTTCAACCTGGAATACAACATTTTGGAGCTGGGCCAGATCAAACAAAGCGAAGGGAAAGAGACCAAGATATTTCTTTCGTTGAAGGGGCCCAACCGCGACAAAGTGGAGTTAAGTGTTCGCAGTGAAGTGCCCGAAGATGCGGTCAAGGTTCAATTGGGTCAACCGACCGTTCGCGACGAAAGTATCTTGTACCCGCTGGAGATTGTGGTTCCTAAAGGTGGGCCGCTATCAAATTACCCAGGTACCTCAACCAGTAATTTCGCCAAAATTGTTTTGAAGTCGAAATCAGAATTTGAGCAAGAAATTCCGATTTACCTTCGGTTGGTGGTAACCGCAGACGAATGACGAAGGAGTCGATAGGGTGACCAAAAGATTCTTTGCACGACAAAATAGTCAATTTGGGACATCCTTCGAATTGTTGAGCCAACGCAAGTGGGCAAGATTCGTACTGCCCGTTTTGCTAGCAAGTTTGGTGGCTGGTTGCGATCAGAATTCCAACAAGCCAGTCGCTCAAGGGGAGAAGAAAGCGGCTCCAGGTCCCAGTCTTACCGCACCTCCCCCTATCGATGTGGCAGCAGCTTCTCCGCACACATCGCCTGATGCCAAATCCGAAGTTGGGGCTCGGGATTCGGTAGAATCGGGTAACACGACACCCGCTGTGCCGGCAGTCGGTGTTACGTCCACTCCATCGACCACCGCTTCGCTTAGCTCGGCGGTTGAGGTTGGGACCAATGAAGCCTCCAAAGAAGGTGAGGCAACTCTGCAGGTTGAGCCCAGTAAAGAAGCGGGGGCTGGTGAGTCATTAGTCACCGTTACGGGCGATTCGGCGGACAAAACCGACGGGGGGCGGAATAAGCTCAACAGCGATCCTGACCGCAAAGATGGCACCCCAATTACCGTAGCAACAGAAGCGGAACGAAACCAAAAGATTGCCAGCGATTGGCCCAAGCCATGGGCGGCACTTTTCGTGACCGGACAACAAAAAGGATACATCGAGCCGTGCGGTTGTACGGGCCTCGAAAATCAAAAGGGTGGTCTCAATCGACGCGATACGTTGCTGAAGTTGATCCAAGACCGAGGTTGGAATGTTGTCCCTTTGGATGCCGGGAGTCAGGTTCGTCGCAAGGGACGACAAGCGGAAATGATCTTCCGATTTAGTGCTGATGCGATGGCCAAAATGGGATATCGCGCGATTGCACTTGGTCAGCAAGACTTGCAATTAAACAGTGCTGAGTTGTTGCAGATTACAGCCTCCGAAGGAAATCAGAAGACAGCTTTCACTTCTGCCAACGTGAGCATCGTTGATCCATCGTTGATGAATCAATGGCAAGTGATTGAAATCAATGGACGTAAGATCGGTGTTACGTCTGTTTTGGGAAACAGCAAGAAGCCAGAGAGTACCAGCGACGAGATCATGATCGATGATCCCGTAACGTCGCTTCAAAAAGCGATGGAGCAACTGAAGCAACAACAGTGCAACTACTATGTGCTGATCGCGCATGCGAATTTGACCGAGTCAGCGGAGTTGGCTCGTTCTGTGCCTGGGTTCGATCTAGTGGTCACAGCAGGTGGTGAAGGTGAGCCGACGTATTTGCCTGAGCCGATTGAAGGAACGAAGGGTGTGATGGTTCAGGTTGGTGTGAAGGGAATGTATGTCGGGCTGATTGGTTTGTTTGATGACGTCAATAATCCAGTTCGTTATCAGCGAATCGCGCTGTCATCTCAGTTTGAAGATTCGTCACGCATGATGGAAGCGTTCCGCGGATATCAGGAGCAATTGCAGAAGCAAGGATTGCAGCGGTTGGAAGTTGTGCCGACGTCTCATCCTACAGGCCGCAAATTTGTGGGAACGCAAAGCTGCGCGGAATGTCACACCACCGCCTTTGAAGTATGGAAAAACACGCCTCATGCTCACGCGACTCAATCTTTGATTCATCCGGGAGAGCGTTCGGATATTGCTCGCCACTTTGACCCTGAGTGTTTGAGTTGCCACGTTACGGGTTGGAATCCGCAAAAGTATTATCCGTATGATTCGGGATATCTTTCGGTCGAGCAAACGCCATTGATGATGGAAAATGGTTGTGAGAACTGTCACGGTCCCGGCAGTCAACATGTCGCCGCTGAGAACGGCGACATTGAGGCTGACGAAGCTCTTTTGAAAACGTTTCGTGAAGAGATGCGTTTGCCTTTGGCACAGGCTCAAGACAAATGTCTAGAGTGTCACGACATCGACAACAGCCCGAACTTCCATCGCGATGGAGCATTCGAGGAATTTTGGGAGCAGGTCAAACACTACGGCAAAGACTAACTGGCTTTGGCTTTGGCGAGAGCCAGTTCAATACGAGCTGCAATCGAATCGATGCCGAGTATTTCCATCGCTTCGAACATCCCAACGCCAAGGCCTTTGCCGGTAATGGCAACGCGTAGAGCGTGGATGATCTGACCTATCTTGAGTTGTTTTTCTTCCAAGTAGGCTTTCAAGCAATGTTCATATTCGGGGGCCGAAGTTGGAGCAGATTGTTTGAGTCGCTCGGCGAATTCGCGAAGCCAAATCGGTGCATCGGCAACCGAGCCAATTCGCTTTTGCAGATCGGCTTCCTGATATTTTAGGTTGGCATCGTCAACAAAAAATTCATCATACTGCAGGATGTCACCTGCAATTTTGAGTCGATCGCCGGCGGCTCGAACGACCTTCTCAATGCGTTCAGCGACAGTGCAGGGGGGAGGTGAAGATACCCAGCCTACCTTTTGGAGATAGGGGAGTACCAGAGCCACTTTCTTCTTTAGGTCGAGGCGCTGCATCCAACGAGCTTGGAAGGCAACAAGCTTTTGCGGATCGAAGCTGGCAGGAGCACGATTGACGCGTTCGAGTGAGAACAAACGTGTCATATCTTCGACGGTGAAGTCTTCTGTCGAATCGTCTAGCGACCAGCCAACAAGCAGCAGGTAGTTGAGAATGGCTTCGGGGAGGAAGCCAATTTGTTTGTAGAAATCAACTACGACGGGGTTAAACGTTTCGGGGGCCATTGGGAGGCCGATTTGCTCAGCGATCGACTTACCTTGTTCGTAGAGGTTTTTAAAGTCGGCTTGCTTGAGATATTTATCGAGCTTGCGTTTGCTCATCTTGGCCGTTCCGCCTGGCTCGGCGACGTAGGGCAAGTGGGCATAGATAGGGAGAGGGTATCCCAGCGATTGAGCGATGAAGACTTGTCGTGGTGTGTTGGGCAGATGTTCAACGGCTCGGACAACGTGAGTGATTTTGAAATCGAAGTCATCGACGACGCTGGCCAAGTGATAGAGGAACGTACCATCGGCGCGTTGAATCACGTGATCTTGTTCAGCTGCCCATTCGAATTCGACATCGCCTCGAATCAAATCGGTGAATTGGCATTTTCCTTCGCGCGGGGTCTTTAAGCGAACGACAGATTGACGGCCTTCGGCGGCCCATTCGGCGGCTTGCACATCGTTTAGTGCCATCCATGCTCGATCGTAGACAAACGTCTTGCCGGCCTTTTCAGCTTCGGTTCGTTGTTCAGCCAATTCTTCGGTCTTGGCAAAGTCGCGATAGGCGTGGCCGGATGCGAGGAGAGCGTCGACGGCGGCTTGATAGCGTTGACTGCGTTGTGATTGAAAGTAAGGGGCGTAGGGGCCGCCGACATCGGGACCTTCGTCCCATTGCATACCTAGCCACCGGAAGCCATCGAGAATGGGTTGCAGCGCTTCATCGACATTTCGTTGTTGGTCGGTGTCATCGATACGGAGCAAAAATTGGCCGCCCGCTTGTTTAGCTAGGAGCCAATTGTACAGAGCCGTTCGCACGCCACCGATATGCAAATAGCCGGTTGGGCTGGGGGCAAAGCGGGTTCGAACGGTCATCGGTGGGTCTCCGGAAAGATCGGCAGCTAGGGTGTCCGCACAAGGCAAACAACGATTTTACAGGTTTTTTTCGCTATGCCCTAGGGGAGGGCATGAGTGGCCGCTTTGGCAGCACAACTAAGAGTGGAAAGTGCCCCGTTCGGTTCAAGCTGCGTTTCGACGTTGGTCTTGCTGCATGCGTTTGAGCCGTTTTCTTTCCGCTTTCGACAATTTGCGATCTTGATTGTCGTTGTCGTCATCTTCATCGTCGTCGTCATCATGCTGACTTGCGTTGCGATTGGCTTGGCTGAGGGGCGCGGATGAAGTGGGCCGCGATTGTGCCGGCTGTGTCGAAGGACGTTGTGATGGGGCAGTGGATGGCAACGGTCCACCCGAACGTCCGCTGTTGCTATTGGCGGATGTTGTCGAGTTTTTGTTGGTTGCACTGCTATCTGTTTCCGCTGTTGAAGCAGGTGGTTTAAGCCGCATGCGCGACAGCGGATTTAACGAACTCAATTTTGGTAAGCGAATCCATTTGCGGAAGGCAAACATCGCGCCGAGATTGGGACGAGGAATGCGCCAACGACGCTTAGGTTTGGCATCGGAGTTTGGTGTATCCGAGTCTTGTTTCTTGGGCGTTGCCGACTTGACCGTTTTGGGTGGAGCGGCTGTAACGGAAGTCGATACATCGTCGCTGGTCTCGTCGCTTTCTTTGCGTTTGCTTCGCTTCAGTTTGACTTTGGGGAGGCGAACTTTGGGGACGCTAGCGGCGACCCACTTGGAGAAATCTCCCCAGCGAATGGCGGGCAGGCGGAGGCGCCGTTTTTTCGGTCGGGCGTTGGTTTCGCTATCGGTGTCAGCTTCGGCCTCGTCTTCAAGTTCACTATCATCCACCTTTTTGCGACGACTACCCTTGCGTGTTTTGGGCGCTGGTTCTTCCATTTCTTCAGAGTCTTCGTCCGTTTCGCGACGCAGTTTGGGCCAGGATAACTTCCAACTGGAAGGTGTTAACCGCGAGCGTTCCACGAAGCGACGTTGTGCAGCGATGTAAACTTGTCGCAAATAAATCATGGCGGCGAGCATCACAAACGTCTTGCCGATGAGCCATAAGGCACCGATGTATAAATGAGCGTAGTCTGCCCGCAATGTTGTCTTGATGAGTTGGCTCGCGAGGAGGGCGCTGGGGACCCAGCACACCAGACCGATTAACCATAAAACTTGGCTCACGGGGGAGGCTCGCAATTCACTGCAGATGCGGAGGGCGAGCATACCAACTGCGGTGGCGATGGAGATCTCGACGAGTGTTCTACCGGACCAGCCGAAGTTGAGGCGACCGAATTTTTCTACGCTGGCGGCGAGAACTTGGGTCAAGCCGGTTCCGGCTTCAATACTTGCAAGGAGTGAGGCGAGTGCTAACCAGAGCCAGACCCGATAATGAGCTCGATAGTCGTCGAGGCGGTGTTTGCGAATTTGAAAGGTCATGCCGCATAAGATGGCGGTTATTAACCATAGTTGAACATTGACCCAGCCGGCAAGTCCGACGCGGGATCGCACATCCAACAGCAGGGATAGAGGAGTGGAACGCCAGCTATCGGGACCGGCAATCCATACCGCGTAGTGAAGACCGACCAGTGCCCCGATGGCTAGGCATATTCCCGCGATGACCGTGGCTAGAGTTCCAGGTCGGACGGGAATGAAGTGCACCAGGCGTTGTTGACAGGGACCACGAACTTCTTGCGAATACCCGACCAAGGTTACGGAGCTAGAAGTGGGGGCTGGGGTGTTGGTGCGTTCGCCGCGTGAGGTGCGGGCGGAAGGTTTAGACGCAACGGTTTCGGGGGCGTTGCGAATGATATTATCTCGCAAGACCCGGCGGCGCCGATCCAATCTCATCTGACGACCGTAAGGCATCCCTGCCCAAAGCCTCCACTAGTTCGATATTTCCAACCATCTTCCTGATGGTGGCCGGAGTGTAATCGTCGAAGGGGGGCTGCGCGAATAAAGGTTCTTGTCTATTACCGATTTTTTTGACTGTGCGGGTGTTTTCGTATGTTCGGGCTAGGTCTGGGGAGTAATTGTGGGGGAGCGAGGGGGGAATTTTGAGATTATCCCCCTAAAGTATTTGATTACGTTTGTATGTGACCTAGGTTTCGATTGTCCGAGAGTTCGTATATTCCGATCGGGGCAATTCTCGATTGGAGCTTGATCTGCATCCTATGAATGGCATCACTGATGACAGCGTTTACCCCACCTTCCTCCAATTCTCCACGAGCGGCTGCGTTAAGCGGTGCTGCTGGCCTAGGAACGATGGCAAATTCAACTTCGAGTTCGATAGCATCATCCAACGAAAACGTTGGCGGCTTGCCTCGCGCTGGGGTGCAATTGGGGATTCCGCATGCGCCATGCAAGCATTTCAAGCCAGAGAATCTGATCAGCTTAGTACAAGCATTAAATAATCAATCGCCAGAAGTCATTGCGCATTGTATACGTGTTGCCGCGTTGTGTTCGCGTTGGGCGGCCCATCGAAACTGGGGGCCGGAGCAGATTGAATTGATTGAAGGCCTAGCCATACTTCACGATTTGAGTTTTGGCTTGGGTTCAGAGAATGAGGATGGTTCAGCGAATCTGAGTCTTGAATGTATTGATGCGTGTGGCGGTTCGATTGAGCTGCAGCAGGCTTTTGCGTTGTATCATCATTGGTTGGCGAGTTCGGCTGAAGAGCGAAATTCGATGAGAACAACGGAAGCGGTCCGTATGTTGGTCTTAGCCGATGTGTACGATTCGCTTACGTGTGGCGATGTGCTGGGTGAAAGCTATACGCCCAAAAAGACAGTGCAAGAATTGCATCGGTCTGCGGGAGGCGCATTTGACCGAGCCTTATTGCAGGACTTTGCATTATTTGTTTTGACGCATGAAAATTCTGCGATCGATCCAACACCCGATTATTGGTTAGAGTTGTTGATTGCATTGATCAGTGAATTGTCGCCTGATCAAAAATTGCAGCCCATCTTAGGACAGGACGTCGAGCATGTTGACGATGAAGAAATCTTCCATCGTCGTTTGTTGGACTATATGCATCAAGGTGTGGTAATGGTCGACCTTGACATGCGAATTTTTGAATGGAATCGAGCAGCTGAGCGGTTGACCGGTTTGATGCAGATCAAGACGTTGGATGAAATTTGGCGTCCGGGTCTGATTGGTTTGACGGATGAAGACGGCAAGGTCATTGCTCCAGAGCGTTGCCCACTAGCCGATTCGATTGTGAAGGGAATGCAATCGCTGCGTCGATTGAAATTGAAGCATCGCGACGGGCGTGAAATGGTGATTGATGCCCATTTTCTGCCGGTTAAGAATCACCGAGAGCAGTTGTGCGGAGCGACATTTATGTTTGCTGACGCATCTCAGCAAGCACATTTGGAAAAACGTGTTCAAACATTGCATGAGAAGGCGACTCGCGATGGTTTGACGATGGTGGCCAATCGTGCAGAACTTGATCGCCAAATGCTCGAGTTTGTCAATTCAAGTTCATCGACGGGCATGAAGGGATGTCTCATTATCACAGACATCGATCGCTTCAAGAAAGTCAATGATATTTACGGTCATCAAGCGGGCGATGAGGCCCTCAAGTTATTCGCTGAGGTTTTGCGCGAGAACGCGCGCGAGAGCGATATTGTTGCTCGTTATGGCGGCGAAGAGTTTGTCGTATTATGCCGCGATTGTTCGCTGCAGGATGCGTTAAAGCAAGCCGAGCGTATGCGAATGGTCTTGCAGTCACGTCCTTTGGCATGTTTGAAGGGAACTTCTTTGACGGCGAGTTTCGGAGTTACCGAAGTTCTGCCTTCGGATACATGCGAAGTGGTGATTCAGCGTGCGGACGAAGCATTGTTCCGTGCGAAAGAGTCGGGACGAAATCGCGTTTTGTATACAGCGGTGGATGGCAAGCCCAAGACCGTGCAAGTATCACAACCGACACGCAAAGAAACAGCTTCTTGGCTGTCATGGTTTAGTGGACAGAAAGAAGAGCCTATCATTTCGCAAGAGTGGCTCACGAGTGTGCCATTAAACGTCGTTATTGAAAAGATGCGCGGCGTTGTTATGGATTTCCAAGCAGAGGTATTGGTGGTCGAGGAATCGCGTGTCCAATTCCGTGTGGAGAATCAAGCGATTGCCGAACTCCGTCGGCGGTCGGATCGTCGGCAGTTGTTCATTGTCGATGTGAAGTTAGCCGAAGTCGATTTTCAAATCGGCCGTGGTTCATCGCCGTCGAAGCGAACGATGTTAAAGTTAGAAATATTGCCGAACGGACGTCGTGATCGTCGAGTGACCAACCACAAAGAGCAGGTCGAGATATTGGCCCGAACCCTTCAGTCCTATCTCGTAGCGCAAGTTGTCGACGACAATCTCCGCCAACACATCCGCGGCGGCTTCTAGCCCCCACCCACAGGGTGCCAGGCACGCTTCGCTCCCTCCCACAGGGTGCCAGGCACCTTGCTGCCTTCTTCGCTGCAAATTTGGCTTTTGCTAGCATTTTTGGGGCGATTTTGGCCTGCAGATGCGGCTGGCTTGCGGCGATTTCCCCTATCGCAGCTGTCTGAATCGCCTCTAGGGAACGTCGCCTTTCCCTTTATCACTCTAGGTATAGAACCCTAGTACAGAACCCTAGCAATCCCGGTCGATTGCTGGCGCATTT
>JAFLCP010000021.1 GCA_017303505.1 Planctomycetota bacterium
AAGTTTGCTAGCACTGCAAGCAGCTCAAACCACAGCGTGCCTGGCACCTTGTTGCACGCCTCCCAAACTTTGCTAGCAACTGAAATTGCCTACCATAGGGTGCATGGCACGTTGTTTTTGGAGCGCGTAAATTGCTAGCACGGCAAGCAGCTCAGACCACAGCGTGCCTGGCACCTTGTTGCACGCCTCCCAAACTTTGCTAGCAACTGAAATTGCCTACCATCGGGTGCCTACCATCGGGCGCATGGCACCTTGTTTTTGATTTCAGCAATACTTCTAGTACCTACACGGGGCATAAATTGGTGACTTCCGGACCGTTTCAGTACATTCGCCATCGGTATGACACAGCTACAGCAGGGATTGTTACCGGGTTGGCTCTCCTGTTAGCTAGCCTAAATATAATCTTTTTGCGAGTATTTCTTCTGGTCTATCTTCGTATTCGAAGTCACCCCGGAAGAACGAGAACTCTGGACATTATTCGGTGATGAATACAAGAATTGGGAAGCCACGACAGGACTTTTCTTGCCGCGAATCCCCATCCATCAAATGCCCCGATTCTAGGGCCGAATCGCACATCTCGTAGCATGAAGCACACTTTCTTGTACCTTTCGCACAACAAATCGAACATAACCGCTTCCGATTTGAGTAGGCACGAAATTTGCAACTCTAGCAGCTTTACCTAACGTGAATTTTGTTAGGTGTCCCCTGTTGCAACATCGCTAATTCACGGAGCCTCCGCGCGATGACCACTCTTGCCCTAGTCCCAACTCCGATGACGAAGCCCATTTTTGCTTTGCTCTGGTTCTGGATTATTACCTCGCCCCTGCAAGTAGCGCGAGCCTTTCAGGCTGATTCGCCTCCCATTCGTAGCGTGCTCGTTGAGTTCTATTTTGACTCTGCGCAGGTGGACCACGTGAATGCCCTGAATGAAATCGAGCAACACTTTGAAACAATAGCAGGAGTAGAATTGGTCGCCCGCGACCTGAAATCGCAAAATAAGAATCAGGAGAGATTTCAAAAACTTGCTAACCATTTCAAATTTGCCCCCACACGCATCCCCGTTTTATACACCTGCAACCGAATCATCCACCCTCTCGAAACGGAAAAGCAGTGGAAGGCAATCCTTGAAGATACCCTGGTTCTGGACATCTACACTCGCATTGGCTGCTCAAGATGTGTGGCCGCAAAAAAGTTCATGGAGCAGATTACCAAGCGTTATCCCGCTTTCAAGATCCGATACCGAGAACTTACCAACGACGTTCACGCGCGGAATGACTTAGAGCAATTAGTGGAGCGATATCGACGCACAGCGACCAGCACGCCCGTGTTTCATTTCATCGACAGTTTGATAGTTGGCTTTGACCAAGAAAGTACTAGCGGCCCGAGGCTTGAAGCCGTCCTCAAGAAATGGACTGTGGAGAGTGAACTAAAGAAGAAAGACATAAAAACAGATAGTAAGCCCGTGTCCACCCCAACAGGACAGGTCTCGGAGGTGACCCAACCACGCCCTTTTCGATAGGGCGGGCTTATACCCGCCACCTCGCAGCCGACACCGCACCACTCTCTTGTATTTTAGGCCTGACTCGAACTTCTCTGTTATTCATACCTATTAGCCAACAACAGTCGCCCCCAACCGAATCCGAATTTGAATTGCCAATCGGTGACGACACGGAAACCGAAGATTCGCCTGTCGAGAACAATGAGGAGGACGAAACGATTTCCGTTCCCGTTTTTGGGAAACTCAATGCGGGCAAGCTCGGCCTTCCATTATTTACAATCGCAATCGGATTAGTTGATGGATTTAATCCGTGCGCAATGTGGGTTCTGCTGTTTCTGCTCTCCATCCTTGTCAATGTCAAAGACCGACGAAAGATTCTGCTCATCGCAGGCACTTTTGTCTTTATTAGCGGCTTGGCTTATTTCATCTTCATGGCAGCTTGGCTGAATGTTTTCATTTTTCTCGGTTACTTGCGCGTCATCCAAATCACTTTAGGCATCCTTGCCATTGGCGTCGGATCCATTCACATCAAAGATTTTTTTGCATTCAAGAAAGGGATTTCGCTTTCGATCCCCGAGTCTGCCAAGCCTGGCATTTATCAGCGAGTCCGCAAAATTGTCACGGCAGAAAACATGACCGGTGCGCTGATAGGAAGCATTATCTTGGCAATCCTAGTGAATATTGTCGAGTTGCTTTGTACCGCCGGACTCCCAGCTCTTTACACCCATATTCTAACTATGCAGAAACTGTCGCAATGGCAAAACTATGCTTACTTGCTTCTCTACAACTTCGCGTACATGTTTGATGACGGCCTGATGGTGCTGGTTGTCACTTGGACGTTATCGAAATCAAAGTTACAAGAAAATCAGGGGCGATGGCTGAAGTTAGTCAGCGGAGCTGTCATAGCGGTGTTAGGATTTCTGATGCTCTTCAAGCCTGACTGGCTCCACTGAACAACTTATATTGTGGGAACAATAGCTGCACCGCCACTGCGATGCAGCTATCTCCTTTAGAACTATTTCCCGATTAGATTTTCGCGAACGAAGAGAACGGTCGCATAGAATTGGAAGTCAGCATTGTTCTTTTTGCGGAAACCATGCCCTTCATCTTTGGCCATCAAGTACCATACCGTCCCTTTATTCTCTTTCACCTTGTCGCGCATCTGCTCAGCTTCACTGAGCGGTACTCGAGGGTCATTACCACCTTGCACAATAAACAATGGCTTGGTGATTTTTGAGGCGTTGTTTAAGGGAGCGATTTTCTCAAAGAACTCAGCCAACTTTGGATCTCGCTCATCGCCATACTCAACACGGCGTAAATCACGGCGATAACTTTCGGTGTTCTTTAAGAAAGTCCCAAAGTGTGAGATACCAACTACATCCAACGAACATGCAATTCGATCGTTGTATTGCGTGGCAACCGCTAAAGTCATGTAGCCGCCGTAACTGCCACCAGTCACCATGACTTTGGAGGCATCTAGTTCGGGGCGAGTGCCTATCCAATCGAGCAGGGCACCGATGTCGCGAACGGAATCTTCTCGCAACAATCCATTATCCAACTTGAGGAAAGTTTTTCCGAAACCATCGGAACCTCGCACGTTCGGATAAATCGTAGCGACGCCAAGCTCGTTGGTAAAATAGTTGTTCCTGCCCAAGAAAATAGGCCGCGATTGCCCTTCTGGACCACCATGAATATTGATGATCACAGGCCGCTTACCAGGAAACTTTTCTTGGGATGGAGCGTAATAAAAACCGCTGATTTCTTTACCGTCGAAACTCTTCCAACGAATCAATTCTGGTTCGACTAGGTCTTTGGCAACCAACCCACCAAGCTCGCTCTCTGTCCAACGCACCACTTCATTGTTCGCCGGCTTGACTACGTAGACATCCAACGTGGACCGTGCCGAAGCAAAGGAAGTGGCAAACACGGTGCCATCGGCGTGCCATTTACATCCACCACAAACCCCTTTAGGCAAGTTATCGATCGCTCGATATTTGCCGCTCGCACAATCCATCAAATAGAGTTTCGAAACACCCGCTTCATTAGCTCCGAAAACCATTTGACTGCGATCGGGTGACAATTCAAAAAACTCGATATCCCATGGTATATCTTTGGTAATCGAGCGGATGGTCTGAGTTGCCAAATCCATGGTTGATAATTCAAGAAATTCACCATGCACGTCAGATGAAACGAACAGCGACTTTCCATCTGCAGAAAACTTGGCATCGGCAAAAGCCACTTCGCCACGAAACTCAACGACCTTCGCTTTCGTCTTTTTAGCAATGTCTACCAACCACAAATGGCAACTGTTGACCGACAAACGCTCTAGCACCAACAGCTGAGTATCATCGCTGGACCAATCAGTAACCTCCCAACCACCACCTTGCAGTTCGAGCAGAAGATGGTTGGACTCTGGTTTGGCAGGATCCATCCACCAGATATCGCGATCTGCACCATTGCGTTGTGTAGACAGATAGACCATTGCGGTTTTAGCGTTATTCCAAACGATGCCGCCGTTTTGCGATCGCTTACCATCGGTGAGCAATGTCACATCGCCCGTTCCCACATCAAAGCGATACAGTTGAGAGAACTCATTACCACCTGTATCTTTACCGAAGACAAAATACTTCCCTGTTTTCGGTTCATAGCTGGCGGAACCAACAGGCTCGTTGAAGAACGTGATTTGACTGCGGGCCCCTAAAGGCTGCACGACACGATGCACTTGATTGGAATTACCAAACCGAGTCGAAATCAACATTTCGTGTTGGGTTGGGTGCCAGTCGAGCAAGCCTGCACTCCGCGCCTCAGTATATTTGCGAACTTCATCGGCGATACCAGCGGGAATCGCTGGTATTCCTTCTACCACAAGATTTTCGGTTGCATTGATCACTGGGCCTTGCGCAAAAGTAGGCACCGCCCAAAAACTCGCCGCCACGCCGGCACAAAACAATCGAAACAATCTATTCATAGTTGTATTCTCACACCGTCATTATCCAAAGCCATTTCAATCCACAAAAAACGCGGGCTGAATCACTGAACCACTGAACCACTGAATCACTGAGCCACTCCCCTACAACATATCAATCGGATCAATATCGATCACCCACTGAATATCCTCGGGAGTTTTGATTTCCGTCGACACTTGCCGGAGAAGCCTATTGAGTACCGTGGGTTCCGCAGCCTGCATCAGCAAGTGCTGGCGATACTTACCTCTCAACTTGGCAAGAGGAGGAGCGGCTGGCCCCAGCAAGCGACAATCCACTCCGACTGCCGAGATTGCCCGCTCGGTAAGCTGTGCCCATTGCAGCGCAAAAGCTTCAAGTTTCTCTTCGAGTTCACCTCGAAAAATGACTCGTGCTAATGAACCCCAAGGAGGATATCCAAGGCGTTGCCGATGAATTAACTCACCTTTTGCAAAGGCGTGAAAATCATGTTTGGAGGCGGCCATAATGGCGGGATGTTCGGGAGAGTAGGTTTGCACTAAAACCAATCCTCGTCGTTCGCCTCGCCCCGTTCGACCAGCAACCTGAGTAACCAATTGGAATGTTCGCTCGGCAGCTCTAAAGTCGGGGAAGTGCAGGGCGGTATCGGCATTTACGACACCTACCAACAGAACGTTCGGAAAATCGAGCCCTTTTGCGATCATTTGTGTTCCCAAAAGCAGCTTGATTTCGCCATTTCGAAAGGAGTTGAGCACTTTTTCATGACTTCCCGGCTTACGCATAGTATCGCTGTCCATGCGGGCCATGCTGATACTGGGAAAACGTCGCTTCACTTCTTCTTCAAGTCGTTGAGTTCCCGTTCCACCATATTGCATTGCATCGAAGTCGCACGTCGAACAGCGAGGTGGTGGCGGAATTTGATAATCGCAGTAGTGACAAACCGCTTTGTTGCCGTCTTGATGAAAAGTAAGAGCCAAGTCGCAATGCGGACAGTTAGCTACGCTTCCACATTTCGGACATTGAATCGCGGTGGCGAAACCGCGCCGATTCAATAACAAGATCACCTGTCCATCATCGCGAACCGTTTGAACAATAGCCTCCGCTAAAGGCCGACTAATAGAGCCCGCCTGTGGATTCATTTTTTGCAATCGCAAATCGATAATCTCGACATCGGGTAACGGACGATTATGGATACGTCGAGGCATTGCCGCGCATTGATAGCGACCATCGATTGTTCGTTGCCAAGATTCTAAGGATGGTGTCGCCGAACCGAGTATGACAGTGCATTGTTCCAACATAGCGCGATAGCCGGCAACATCTCGGGCATGATATCTGGGAATCGTCTCTTGCTTAAAAGAAGGTTCGTGCTCTTCATCCAATACGATCAAGCCCAACTTTGGAACTGGAGCAAATATGGCGCTGCGTGGACCGATAACAACCGAAACTTCACCTGCAGCGATTCGTTGCCACTGCTGATGTTTTTCCACATGAGTCATGTGGCTATGCAGTACGGCAATCTTGCCCAACCGCTGCTGAAAGCGGGCGCGGGTTTGAGGCGTGAGACTGATCTCAGGCACCAACACAATGGCCTGCAACCCAAGTCGAATCACATACTCGATCGCTTGAATATAAACTTCGGTTTTGCCGCTGCCAGTAATACCGTGCAGAAGAATCGTCTGCTGCTGACGTGAATCGATAGCCACTTTAATTTGTTGCAAGGCCTGACGTTGATCCACATTAAGCGCCGCTGGTGGCTGCAACGGCCCGGAAACCGGCGCATGGGCTTGTGCAAAGCTGCGAACTGTTTGGCCGACCAAGATCCCCGACTTCCGTAGCCGCTGCATCACATCGACGGAAACACCCGTTGCCTCTTTCAACTGCTCGACCGACATTGGCTCGCCAGTCTGCACCAAATAGTCAACGACTTGGCGCTGTTTGGCCGTGAGCTTTTCCAATTCTTGAGCCGAGAGATCTGACTTAGGTTGCAGCAGAAGTACTTCTTTAACACCAGCCGCTTCACGCACTCCAACTGGCACTACGGCCTCGAAGACTTGGCCGAGACTGGCCATATAATAATCGCTCATCCATTGCATCAGCTTGAGCAAATGGGAACTGCACAACGGCTTTTCGTCTTCGACAGAGAGCACTGCTTTTAGCGAATTCGGATGTTGCTGCACCATCGAGACATCGATGCAATATCCGCTCACACTTCGGTTTCCTCTTCCGAGTGGAACTTGGACTCGCATACCGGGCTTCAAGACATCCTGAATAGGAGGATCAATACGGTAAGAGAATGGACCATGAGGTGGCTCAGAAAAGACAATGGAGGCGGCCCAACATTGGCAGTCAGCGTCGATCTCCCAAGGGGGAATGTCGCGATCAAATAAATCCCCTTGCTGAGGTCCTGACGACATCCACTTGCTCCATCTTCTTACTGAAGTGCCAACACATCTTCAGCGAGACGACTTGATCATCCCCCTGAGTCCCGATAGTGTACGTATTGTCGTATTGTAACGCCTTTTTAGGAAAGCTCCGAGATGACAAAGCGGCGTATTGGAATCTATGGGGGTAGTTTTGACCCAATTCACTTGGGTCATTTGCTGGTGGCAGAAACCTGTCGAGAACAATTACAACTCGACGAATTGCGAATTATTCCTGCGCATGTCTCGCCTTTCAAAGTCGATCAATATCCCTCTGATGACAAACAGCGTTTAGAAATGCTGCAATTGGCCGTATCGGGGCAAGATTCGTTTGTCGTCGATGCGCGAGAACTTCAAAGGGGCGGAGTGAGCTATACGGTCGATACACTTCGAGAATTGCATCGAGAATTCCCGGATAGCGAGTTCTTTTTCTTAATGGGAGCCGACTCGCTAACAGATTTTCTTAAATGGAAAGATCCACGCGAGATTTGTCAACTCGCGTGGATCGTGGTAGTGGGGCGGGGTGGGTATGCCGATATTCCGTGGCATGTTTTGGAGGGATTGCTGGACAAGGAAAAGTACCAACAAACAGTGGCAATGAAAGTCGATATGCCTCTGATTGAACTGAGCAGTACCGAACTTCGCCAACGAGCCGCAACAGGTCGCAGCTTGCGTTTTCGCATGCCTCGATCTGTGGAACAATACATCAAAGCTCACCAACTCTATCGGCCCAAATCGTAAGGGGTTGCTTGAACCGATAGACGTTGATTTAGTTTGAGGTCAGCTGTTCGCAGCCAGTTCGCTGAGGTTACTCGATGCCATCAATGCCTAAACGCATCGCCAACTGCATCAATTGATCATAGTACTTTTCACTGCTGGAATGTACATGTTCCGCTTCAGTGAGGAACTTGATCTTTGGATCGATGTAAACATCGTGCGAGATCAAGATTCGCTCATAATGCTCTAATGGTGTGCCATAGATGATCATCATCTTATGTTCGTCAAATTGAACTTCCTGCTGCTTAGCAGGATTCAATACGGCAATTCCCGCACAACCATCGTTGAGCAAAAGCTCTTCGTAGTCATAGAGAATGCTCTTGAGAACTGGCATGTCAATATGTTCGCGATAGAGGTCTTGATGCGCCCCATCGCTCCCGTAATGACTGGTTTCAATGACGACGTCAACCACTTGTCCCAACGGATCAATCAAATCGATAAACAAATCGAAAAGTCGTTCACGCGAAGCTGCTGCCATGATGACAGGCACTTTCACACCTGCCGAATCATCAGAATAACAGTCATGGCGAAAACCTTGTCGCGGAACAATTGGCAAACTCAACGCGGGACGAATTGCGTCAGTTAAATCAAACGCACCATAACGATACACTTCCAAGTGACGCTCTAGGTCAAGAGCAGAAGCTTCTTGGAAATTAGTCGTTGGTGGAGCAGCGGTGCTGCCGGGAGAGGAATTACTTCGTGAGAAGCTTGGTACAGAACCCATCGTGATGTCCGAATTTTCTAATGCCTAATTAAAATGGCGTTCGCGTCGGATAACGCTTTGCCGCCAAGTCACTCATGCAGAAAACTAGGTCACGACTGATTCGCATCCCCTCCGGAACTTTTGCCGAATTAGAAAAAACCCCCAGGTTTCATGAGTCAGCCCCCACTAAACTTCGTCCAATCGTTACAAACAGAACTCTCCGTACTGCAAGAACCAGCTATAATCGGAGGCAATGGATTTTGAGTTTCTTTTGGGTAACGCGTGAACGGATACGGTATTGGATGGTCATGAAAATTATTTGCTCGCAGTTGGGATCACAAATGCGTATTTGCCAACTCCTGGGACTCCTGGGCGTCGCCATTTTGGTGGGTTGCGATGAGGCAGCACCTACTCCCAGCCCCCCACCTGCCTCCAATGCTCAAGTTGCAGCCCCGGCTCAAACCGCAACACCTGATAAAGCCTCTCCCGCTGCAACAGAAAAACCCGCGCCGCCCGATCGCGATTCGGCCATTGTGATGGAGGAGCCCAAAGATAAGGAGAACTCGGAGCTGGCTGCCCTGGCTCAAAACACCCAATCACAGAGCAACGTGGCCCCTCCCTCGACACCAAAAGCGACAGTAACTCCGAATTCTCGCAAAGAGTTTTGGATTACGAGTAATGAACTGCCGCGAAATGTGTGGGATGTGATGTACCTAGGCAATTCCAAGATAGGCAGCATGCACACCGAAGTCCTACAAGCCGAAGGTGGCGACGGCTCACAACTAAAGTTGACTCTCGAGAGCTTGTTGCGAGTCACTCGAGGCGGCCAATCGACCACTCAACGTATCGCGGTCACCAGTCGCGAGAAAACGGATGGCGAATTGCTCGAACTGATCGCAACCATCTATGAAGGGACCAACAAAACGGAAGTGACTGGTGTACGAGTTACAGATAACTTGATTGTTCAAATCACTCAACCCAATGGCCAGTCATCACGAATCACTATCCCTTGGAAACGCGAGTATCGTGGGCCGTTTGCCTTGGAACAAGAACTTTTGCAACAACCTTTGACCGAAGGTGAAACTCGCGAGATTCCTTACTTGTGCGTTCCCTTATTCCGGCTAGCCAATCTAGTCCTAAAGGGAGGCGGCAAACAAAAGGTGGCAATGCTCGATGGATCGACGCAAGAACTTCAAGAAGTGATGGTCTCGATCGTCCTCGATAAGAACCCGGTGATGGAAACAGTTGCATGGGTTAATGAAAAAGGGGAATCGCTCAAATCGGCAGCTCTCGGCTTGCAAGTCCTCACGTACCGTTCCACCCAATCTGCCGCTGAATCGGTAGACACGGCTGCCCAAGCGGACCTGCTCAAAGTGACCAGCGTTCCCTTACCAGCCGGTACACCGAACTTGCATCTCGCTCAATCGCTTACCTACAACATTCGTTGCTCCAAAGATCCTCTAAAGCTTTTTCCAAGCCGAACGAATCAAACGGTGCGCTCCGCAGTAGCACTTGAATGCGATATCACAGTCTATACGGTCACACCAGACTCGACATTGCCTGAAACGCTTCAAAAGCAAGAGCCTCCAACGGATGCGGATTTGAATCCCAGTCCCATGATTGAATCCAACGATCCGCTGATCTTGGAAATGGCCCATCATGTACTACCAGAAGAAAAAGATCCTTGGAAGATCTCGCTGGCACTCGAACGTTATGTACACGATAAAATCGAACGCAAAGACTTCTCTCGATCCTTCGCGACGGCTGCCGAAGTTGCCAAGATTCCGCGCGGAGACTGCACGGAACATGGTGTGTTGCTCGCAGCTTTGTTGCGAGCCCGCAAGATACCAGCTCGCATCGCCAGTGGTCTGGTCTATGTCGATTCAGCCGAAGGTCCAATGATGGGTTATCACATGTGGACCGAAGCTTATGTCGGCGATCGCTGGATTCCGTTGGATGCAGTACTGGGGAAAGGGGGCATCGGCCCAGGGCACATCAAAGTAATGGATACATCCTTAGCGGACCAAAATCCCTACGTTGCCTTGCTGCCGGTACTGCAAGTCTTAGGTGATCTCAAGATTACTTCCGTGAAGGCGCCTTAACTTTTATCGTGGGCTGTAGTGTGGGTCTCCGACCCGCACTTCCTCTGTTTCATCTATGCGACTTGTAATTTCGGGTCTCCGACCCGCATAGCGACAATTGGAAACAACACAGCAGACAAATCGTCGGTCTAATGTGGGGCGAGTCGGAGACTCACCCTACGTCAAATCACGGTGAGTTTATCCAGCCAACCGCTGGTCTTCTTTAAGTAACCATCGACCCGCTCCAATAACGGATCGATGGTCTGAAACTGAATTCGGTGCGGTGGCTGCCAGCGATGCCATTTGAAACTGTCATGTTCGGTCGGCACAACCGTACATGGCTCAAGCAACCGACCCAAGAAAATAGTAAGCCTCTTCTGGCGTTCTTTTTTATCCGAACGATAACGAACCGTGTAAATCAATTGAAATCGAAAATCGGGATCGGTCCACACGATTTCGTTAGGAATGCCAGTCTCTTCACGCAGCTCGCGGAGTGCGGCAGCTTCAATCGATTCACCATCATCCACATGCCCCTTCGGCAAATCCCACCGAGTGGCATGTTTCATCAAGAGAAATTCAGGCTCGCTGGTCTGGCGAAACAAGAGATACCCCGCTGCTTCGACGTACTTAACCATGGGCCCCAGCACTCCATCCTTACACTTTTCTATCAACGATCGCTAACTGTCGCCTCGAGCTTCCAATTTCGCCCAAGTATCTCGCAATGTTACTGTGCGATTAAAGACAGGCTTACCTGGCTTTGAATCCTTCACGTCGACACAAAAATAACCGAGCCGTTCGAACTGGTAACGGGCTCCTGCAGGTGCCTCAGTTAAACAAGGCTCCACTTTTGCGTGAACTACTTCTAAACTTTTTGGATTCATGTAATCCAAGAAGGTCTTGCCAGCTTCCGCTGCATCGGGTTCTTCGGTCGAAAAGAGCCGATCGTAGACGCGAACTTCCGCATCCAACGCGTGAGTTGCGGGAACCCAATGAATGGTCCCTTTCACTTTGCGGTTGGAAGTATCGCTGCCTGAACGTGTCTGCGGATCATAAGTGCAATGCAGTTCGGTGATCGCTCCAGTATTCGGATCCTTTACAACCTTCTCACATTTGATGATATAAGCGTATCGCAATCGAACTTCACCACCTGGTTTCAGGCGGAAATATTTCGATGGCGCATCTTCGCGGAAGTCATCTTCTTCGATGTAAAACTCTCGACTGAACGGAATTTTTCGACTGCCAGCACCAGGATCTTCCGGGTTGTTAATCGCTTCCAAATACTCGACTTGCCCATCAGGATAATTCGTCAACACAACCTTGATGGGCCGCAACACAGCCATCACACGTGGAGCGATTTTATTGAGATGTTCGCGAATGGAGTTCTCGAGCACGGTCACATCGATCATGCTATTGAATCTCGCCACGCCGATCTTTTCACAAAACGCGCGGATGCTCTCCGGAGTATAGCCACGACGGCGCAAACCGCTGATAGTCGGCATGCGCGGATCATCCCAACTTTGCACATGCTTCTCTTGAACGAGTTGCAGCAACTTGCGTTTACTCATCACCGTATAGGTGAGATTCAACCGCGCGAACTCCATTTGTCGCGGATGATAAATGCCTAAGTTCACACAGAACCAGTCATACAACGGACGATGGTTCTCGAATTCCAAAGTACAAATCGAATGAGTGATACCTTCGACCGAATCGCTTTGCCCATGCGCCCAGTCGTACATGGGATAGATCAACCATTTATTCCCGGTGCGATGATGGTGAGCTCGCAGGATGCGATACATCACTGGATCGCGGAGGTTCAAGTTGGGTGAAGACATATCGATCTTTGCCCGCAACGTCCGCGCCCCATCAGGATATTTTCCATCTCGCATTTCGCGGAAGAGTTTGAGATTCTCTTCGACCGAACGATCGCGGTAAGGACTATTTTTTCCAGGCTCGGTAAGAGTGCCACGATATTGACGCATTTCTTCCGCGTTCAAATCGCAAACGAACGCTTTACCTGCCATGATCAACTGTTCGGCCCACAGATAGAGTTGATCAAAGTAATCTGATGCGTAATACAATCCATCCCATTGGAAACCCAACCAGCGTACGTCTTCCATGATGGAATCGACATACTCTTGTTCTTCTTTGGCTGGGTTGGTGTCATCGAAACGGAGATTGCATTTTCCACCGTAACGTTGAGCGAGTCCAAAGTTGAGGCAAATGCTCTTGGCATGCCCAATGTGCAGGTAGCCGTTGGGCTCGGGAGGAAATCGAGTGTGTAAGGAACGATTGCCCCATGTCGGCTTCGCTCGATCTTTTTCGATTTCGGTTTCAATGAAATTCAAAACGCGTTCGGTCGAACTTGGCTCGTTCGAGCCGTCGTCATGATGTTCAGATGTACTCATCTGCGATTCCTGTTGGCTTGAGATTTGCTCAGATTATCTCATCAGGCTCTCTAACCGCCAGATGACTTTTCGTGTATTGCTCAATGTGCCGGCGGTATTCGGTATTTTTCTCCTCCGGAATCACCGGTTGCAAGTTATTTTGGCGTTCCCCTCACTCCTGTGGTTGGGTTGCTAAAATAGCCGAATTGGAATCTTCGCTTGGAGATAACGACCGATACTCAAGGCCTGATGCTCTCTGACTCGATCTGCCCGGTATTCGTTCGCTGTTTTCCCTGCATTTTCCAACCTTTTTGTGCGGTCTCCACCCTCACAATTCTGAGATTTCACCACGGGAGGACATACCAGAGTGGGTGTCGGCTTATCGAACCAATGGCTCATTATTTATGCCGTTGTCCTCATTGTTTACACAATCCTGATGTATGTCGTCGGATGGGTGGCAGAGCGTCGCATCTCCTCGGTCGAAGATTTCTTGGTCGCGGGTAGAAAACTCCCTCTGCCCATGGCGACGGCCACACTAGTGGCCACTTGGTATGGCGCCGAAGTCCTTTTGCAAACCTCAGATGAAGTCTATTCAGGTGGGCTACGAAACGCCTTGATGGACCCATTGGGGACAGGTCTCTGCCTGATACTTGCCGGTTGGCTCATTGCCAAGCCTATGTGGAAGATGCATTTGACCACCGTTCCAGACTTCTTCTATCGCCGTTTTGGACGGGCTAGTGAAGTCCTCTCGGCTGTCATATTGGTTCCCAGCTATTTGGGATGGGTCGCTGCCCAGTTTACGGGTCTCGCCGCTTTGCTCGAAATCATCTTTGGCATTCCCTTTGTCTGGGGCGTAATCCTGGTGGCTGTGCTTGGTACTGGCTACACGGTACTAGGGGGAATGTGGTCCGTCGCATGGACCGATGCCATCCAATTGGTGTTCATTTTGATCGGCTTGTTGATTTTGGGATATGAGACGGTCACCTTTCTCGGTGCCGGTTCATTCGCGATTGGCTTAGAAAACTTTTGGAAACAGGTCCCCTTAGATCGCTGGACCATCATCGCGCCTGAAACCCAAGGTGCAGATATTCTTCACCTTTGCGGTGCGTTAGCCATCGGCTCACTCGGCAATATCCCAGTCCAAGATTTGATGCAACGGATGTTCGCTGCCAAGTCAGCCGAGGTCGCTCGCTGGGCTTGCTGGACCAGTGGTGTACTGTATGTCCTCATGGCAGCTATACCACTCTTCGTTGCTCTGGGCGCAAATGCTGTCCTAGGTGAATCCGAGGAATCGGGCGTTATTACCCGTATGGCCGTAAAGCTACTCAATCCGTTCTTGTTATTGATATTCGTGCTGGCAGTGATTTCGGCTGTCCTGTCAACCATCGACAGCGCCACCATGGCAGCTGCCAGCATCCTTGGTCAGAACCTATTCTTGCATCTCCCCGTGGTACGCAAGAAAGCTTGGAATGACAAAACAGTCCTCCGCCTGCAACGCATTTGCGTGATCGTGATTGCTTTGCTCTCGTTGGCCACGGCCTTCAGCGGACAAACCGCCTACGAACTACTTCGCGATTCATACTCGATGACCTTGGTCGGATTATTCGTCCCCTTAATGGCCGGCTTGTACTGGAAAGAAGTCTCTAACCGCGCCACCCTGGTAGCGATGCTTGCCGGCATCGGTTGTTGGTTCCTCCATTGGCTACTCGATTGGGAATTTGCGCTGCAAGGGTGGCTAGAACCGACCCTTCCCAAAAACGTCAGCTGGCTCGCTCAGGTGCCGCAAGAACTGCTGTCGACCTTAGCCTCTTTGGCCGGCCTCATTTTGGGGGCAAATCGCTGGAAATTCACCCTGAATCGCGATCACGGAAACCCTTTACCGGAAAAGACTTAGGACAAAAACGTCTAAAACTGCGTACAATTGGATTAGCCGAGTGCGAAATAGTGTGTTTTTCCAGTTCCCAAGGCGATAAAATACAAGGTAGGTCTCAAAGACCTCCCCGCCCCAAAACCCCATAAACCGTGCCGCTCTCGATGTGATTCCGATCGTGAGATTCTCGAACGGTTCAATCCCACCTATATCGTTGCTTGCCTCCACCTGCCGCTCGGTCGGCTTGTGTGGAGAATGGCGGCAACGCGCGAACCAAATCAGGAATTTGAAATGAGTTCAACCTTACCCATGAATCAGGCCCCAGCTTTCGCTTGCAACCGCCAAAATATTGCGCAGAGTTATCTGAAGTTTGCCCGTTGTTCCGCTTCAGCTGCCAAACTGATTCTGGCTTGTTTCATTGCTGTTGCAGCATCGGCATCGTCGATTGCTCAAGATGCAAGTCCCTCAACTCCCGCTGAAAACATCCCAGTTATTGAGCCACCACCGGACCTAGCTGAAGGGGCCGCCATCTACAAAGCCAAATGTGCGAGTTGCCATGGCGCACAAGGAGAAGGCGTTCCCGATAAATACGCTTCTGCGTTGATCGGTGATCGCCCAGTGGTCGATCTCGCTGAAGTGATCGATCAAACGATGCCCGAAGAAGATCCATCGCAATGCACAGGCGAAGAGGCTCGCAAAGTAGCAGAATACATTCATCATGAATTCTACTCGGAGATTGCTCAAGCTCGTCGCCGCCCCGCTCGTGTTGATATCGCACGAATGACAGTGACCCAATACCGAAACGCGATCATCGATTTAGTGAGCAGCTTCACCTGGTCCAATCGGACCGGTTCCGGTCGAGGTCTCATGGTCACTTACTTCAATTCACGCGGCTTCAATCCCCGCAATCGCGCGGAAGAAGGTATCGATGACGAAGTTGATTTCGACTGGGGTTCGCGCGGGCCACTCCCCGAACAATTGGTATTCCCAGAATTTGCAGTGCGTTGGGAAGGCAGCCTCATCGCACCAGAAACGGGAAGTTACGACATTATCATTCGTACCAACAATGGAACGAGATTGTGGCTTAACGATCGGCAAACCGCTTTGATCGATGCGTGGGTGCGATCGGGCAATGATCAAGAGTATCGTTCGAGCATTTATTTGGTGGCCGGTCGAGCATACCCTTTGCGACTAGAGTTTTTCAAAGCCAAAGAAGACAAAACCACATCGATCGAACTTGCGTGGAAACTTCCCAGCGGTGAAGAAACAATCGTTTCAGGTCGCTATCTTGCCCCTGTGCAAACAAATCAATTGCTCATTCCTTCCACTCCCTTTCCACCGGACGATCGCAGCATCGGCTATGAAAGAGGGACCACCATCTCCAAGGCTTGGGAACAAGCGACGACCATGGGGGCTATTGAAGTGGCGGACGGAATCGTAAAGCGTCTCCCAGAATTAGCTGGCTACAATCGCGATGCGTCACCAGAACAGCAACGAGAAAAGGCCAAAGAGTTTGCGACCAAATTTGTCAAACGCGCACTCCGCCGCAATGTAAGTGAAGCCGAACAAAAACAGTGGATCGATCGACATTTTGAAAACAATGCTCCGATCGACAACGCCATCAAACGCGTGGTGATTTTAACTCTGAAGTCTCCAAGTTTCTTGTACGTGGACCGAACCCGCGACGCATCGGATCCCTATCAAATCGCTTCGCGTTTAGCGTTTGGCATTTGGGATTCGATTCCCGATGAAACTTTGTTGCAGAAAGCGGCTTCAGGTGAACTCAAGAATCCCGACGTTCAGCGCGAACAAATCGACCGCATGTTGCGCGACCAACGCGCCAAAACGAAATTGCGTACCTTCGTCCATCATTGGCTCGGCACACGCCATGCCGTCGGCTTGAGCAAAAGCAAAGAACTGTACCCTGACTTCGACGCTCAGACGCTTGCCGATTTACAAACTTCACTCGACCTCTTCATCGACGATGTGTTAGAAAGTCCTAAACCCGACTTCCGCTTGTTCCTCAATGTCGACTATTTGTATCTCAACGAACGCTTAGCCAAACTCTATGGCTATGACCTAACGGGAGCCCCCATCGCCGGCACCGATTCGTCGGTCGAAGAGAATTTTTTCAAAGTCAAAATGGATCCGCAACAACGTGTGGGCGTGCTTTCCCATCCGTTGGTCTTGGCAATGTACTCCTATCACAATGCGAGTTCCCCGATCCATCGCGGCGTGTTTATGACACGACACGTTCTCGGACGTCGCTTAAAGGCTCCCCCTGCAGCCGTTTCGCCTTTCAGCGAAGATCTGCATCCGAGTCTAACCACCCGCGAACGAACCGTATTACAGACTCAAGCAGCTACCTGCCAAAGCTGTCATGAAATGATCAATAATCTTGGTTTCTCACTGGAAAGCTTTGACGCCATCGGGCGATTCCGGGCCGAAGAACGCGGTAAGCCGGTGGATGATCGTGGAGAATATTTGCAAGAGAATGGTGAACTGGTCTCGTTTGACGGTGTGAAGCCATTGGGCGATTTCTTGCTGAACAGCTCCGAAGTTCAAGATGCATTCATCGAACAGCTTTTCCATCACATGATCAAACAACCCGTTCGAGCTTATGGAAACGAAACCCCTGACGAATTGCGTCGGAGGTTTTCCGATAACCAATTTGATATTCGTCGACTCATGATTGATATTGCCGAGATCGCTTGTCGCGGTCCACGCGAATCGGTGGCACCTGCCAACGCTACGGCACAAGCGAACTAAGGAAAGGACTTGAATAATGAACCACTCCGTTTCACGACGCAGTTTTATGCAAACTCTAGGTTTGAGCGCGGCCTCAGTGCCGCTGTGGCTCAACCTTCAAAGCTTAGGCTTTGCTTCTTCGAGCGGGCGCAAACAACGCTTGGTCATCATCTTTAGTCCCAACGGTGTGGTTCGAGATCGTTTCTGGCCAGACCATGAAGGAGATGAGGCAAGCTTTGCTTCCATGGACCTCAAGCCGATCTTGTCGCCACTAGCTCCATTCAAAGACAAGACGTTGGTGCTCAAAGGGGTATGCGACAAAATCAAAGGTGACGGCGACAACCACATGCGTGGTATCGGTTGCCTTCTCACCGGTGTGGAACTTTTCCCAGGCAACATCCAGGGTGGTTCGGACACTCCAGCAGGTTGGGCAACAGGCCTCTCAATCGATCAAGAAATCAAGCGTTATTTGCAAAGCCGCCCTGAATCAGAAACGAGGTTTGGTTCGCTTGAGTTTGGTGTTTCTGTGCCAGATCGCGCTGACACCTGGACACGTATGGTTTATGCAGGTGGCAACAAACCGATCGCGCCTATCAGCGATCCTTACACCATGTTCAATAAGCTCTACGGTCAAATGAAGGATCGTGAGAGTTTGAATAGTGTGCTCGATGACTTGCAAGAAGATCTAAAGAAACTGAAAGAAGTTGTCAGCAGCGAGGATGCCAAACTGCTGGAAGAGCATGCCACCTTGATCCGTGAAACGGAACAAGAACTTCGCAGCTCCAATGACAACGTACTCAATCACGCTGTCCCCGAACTTGAGCCCGGTGTTCGCAACGACAATGAAAACATGCCACGCATCAGCAAGATGCAAATCGACTTGATGGTCAACAGCTTCATTGGTGACTTCACCCGCATCGCCACATTGCAGTTCACCAACTCGGTTGGCCAAGCCAAAATGAAATGGCTCGGCGTTGAAGAAGGACATCATGAACTATCCCACGAGCCAAACAGCAATGAAGCAGCTCAAGAAAAACTAACCAAGATCAATACCTGGTACTGCGAGCAGATCGCGTACTTGGCGAAACGTTTGGCAGAAACACCTGAACCGAATGGTGAAGGAAGTATGCTCGATAACACAACGATCATTTGGACCAACGAATTGGGCGAAGGTAATTCGCATACGTTGAACGATATTCCGTTTGTGATGGTCGGTGGCGGTTTGAACTTCAAGATGGGCCGTTCCTTGCGATTGCCGAAGATTTCGCACAACCGCTTGCTCATGTCTATCGCACATGGAATGGGCCATCACATTGAACGCTTTGGAAACCCCGACTATTGCGGCGATGGCCCATTAGTACTGAGTTAATCGACAAGCTTCATCAAACGATGGACCTGGCCTTCTAAAAACACAATGCCCCTGGCTGCAAAGCGAGGGGCATTTTCGTTTTGACCACGTGTGGTCACGATAACATCAGACCACGTTTTCATCATAGTAAGCGCATAATGCGCGAATGCGGCGGATCATGGTCGAGAGAATCAAGCCGATAACCGCTAGTCCGGTTAGAAAAATGGCGACGAAGTCCGGCTTTGAAAAATCAGGGTTGCTCGATAAAAAGACCAACGTCAAAAATCCGAGCCCGCAACCACTGCTCATAAAAATGACGAAAGTGCGTCTGTAAAAAAGAGCACTCGCGCAGATCAGCATTGGATAGCCAACCAAGAGTGGACCACGCGGTGGATCGGCAAAGAGCAACAACGAAGTGTAGAGCACGATATCGATCGCTGCCCATGTGTAACAAATAGGATCTTTCCACTGTGGCCGTTTCAATAGAAATTGAAGCACTATTGAGGCAAGCGCCCAAATCCCAAAGATCAACATTCGCGCCAAGTAGTATTTGTAATCGCTCCCTCGACTGATCACCGCGATGGTCACAATGAGAGCGGTGGCACTGATGCCACACAAATGCGAAACAAGAATCGGCTCTCGTCGCCACCATGCACTCAACTTTTGCGGCCAAGTAATTTCTGGCCAAGCGACCGGCTCGTCCTTGAGAAATTTCCCCAAATCTTCCGCAAAGTGACGTGCCGATGCATAACGGTCTTCCACTCGCTTGGCCATTGCCCGCAGACAAACACGTTCCAACACAGCGGGAACTTGGCGATTGATCTGGCGGGGCAGGGGAGGGTCACGCTCCAAAACCTGAAGCAGAATATCGAATGGCGTGGGGCCGTGAAACGGAGCTTGTCCGGTCAAGGCGAAGTAGAGCAAACACCCCAACGAATAAACATCAGCCGACTCTCCAACATGATTGCGACGGCCAGTGGCCTGCTCCGGCGCCATATAGGCGGGCGTTCCCAAAATCTGTCCCGTCGTGGTCAACATTTCATCCGTGCCGGCCATCTTCGCTAAACCAAAATCGGTAATGAAGGGCTCGCCGGAGGAGTTAAACAAAATGTTCGCGGGCTTCAAATCGCGATGAATGATCCCAGCAGTATGTGCATTTTCAATGGCCATTGCTAACTTCTGAACCAAGCGCGCAGCATCTTTGGCAGATAGTTCTTCTTGCTGCAGTCGCTCGACCAATGTTGGCCCATCGATCAAGGCCATCGTAAAGTACTGCAAACCAGCTTGCTCACCGACATCATATATGGGGACGATGTTCGGATGTTGCAATCGCGCACAGGCCTCGGTCTCAGCACGAAAACGGGACGTCTCCTCAGGACTTGCAAACTCTCCCGAACGAATCACCTTCAGCGCCACAATTCGATGCAAGTCGCGATGTCGCGCCCTGAACACAATTCCCATTCCACCGCGACCAATCTCGTCGAGTATCTCATAGTTGCCGATGTGCGTTGGGAAACCACCACTTTCCCATACACTTATGGGTACAACTGTAGCGGCGTTGTTCTCTTCAGCTCCAACAAAACCGATCGCATGCTCATGTACTTCGACAAAATCTCGTAGATCGTCAGCGATATCCGCGTTTCTTTGAAGCCATGCATCCGTATCAAATGCAGCTCCCGATTCGGTAGCGATCAGATATTCGGCGATAGCCTTTTCAATCGCCTCTTCGCGACGGGAGGATGCTTCGCTCATTTCCGAGGTTCTGCCCCCATGAGTTCCCGAAGTTTTTTAAGACCGCGAAACAACAAGCCAGCCACAGCCTCAGAGGAACGATTGAGCTGTTCGCCGATTTCTGCTGATGGCATATTGTGCCAATACTTGCCCAAAATTGCATGCCGCTGATCTTCAGGTAACTCCATGATCGCGTTCGCAAGTTTTGCGGCGAGCTCGTCGCGCATGATGTTTTGACTCGGTGTTGCCTGGTCCGAATCAGCCAACAGCCCACCGAGACGCATCGATGATTGTTGCAATTCAGCGTCGATCGACCTCTCGCGCTGAATGTCTCGCTTTCCTCGCCCTAAGTCGCGCAAACTTCGTGAAATAACATTGGCAAGTATTTGGCGCAACCAGGCTGCTAGCTCGGCTTCGGTCTTTCCGCGAAATTGCTCAAACGACTGATAGGCTTGGAGCATCGTTTGCTGCACAATGTCAGAGGGATCCAACTTGCTCTTTAGCTTGGACTGAAATCGTGTCTGAGCCAAAATGCTAAGATAAGCCCGATATTTCTCAATGGTCGCTTTGTTAACCGGCGGCGGCACATCTTTCGCAGGATCAACTCGCCCTGGGTCAACCTTTTCAGGATCTTCAGGTGACGGTTCATTTGGCGGATTTGAATCTGACATCGGTAAGTCCAGGGGGACAATTACGGGAGAGTCTGTTGGGGTACATGGTGATTATACCCAATTATTAAGTCAAGTTTATGCAGCCACCGCCATCGATCTTTTCAACAATTCGGTTCACTCTACCAGCTTCCACTCGCGAAGCCTTTCGGTGTTTGGACCAACTGACGCAATATTTAACCGCATCCAACGCTGCCAAACATCAGGTAGGTAGCCCAACAGCCTTGGCTGCCATTTGCCAACAGCTCGAAGAACATGCAACGCAAATCCTAAACCAAGACTCGATAACCCGCGAAGATGAAACCTCGTCAGTCGTCATGGATTCGATATGGGCTCGCACCACCGAAGTAACGCTCCAACTACCACATTGCACCATAGGTAATTTGGCGTATATCGATACACTCCAAACTCCAACACTGCGAGCCTATCAAGCCGATTGGAGCGGCTCTCCCTCGGCAGCCGACTTGGTTCGCGGGAAGTTGCAAGAAGTGTTTAAGATTGCCCCAGATACATGGAGGCGTGAGCAAGAGATACTGGAAGTAGACCTAGAAGATACGAGAGACAAATCGCGGCTCATCGCTGCCATTAGAACCCTTTATTCGCTGGACGAGTCCCCATCACGAGACCAAACTCAATCACCCGACCAACTGCTCAGCTCTCAAAAGCAAAACGCAAATCGTTTTCTTTGTCATCTATTCCCAGAATTATCAGGGGCATTTACGGAGTGTCACATTGCGGTTTCAGCCACTCTCTTTTTCTTTGTCCTGCCCGATATCTTTTGTGATGAAGAGCCGTTGGATGCCTCACATCAAGGATTTGCCGCCTTTCGTTCTCGACTGAAGAAATTCAAACAATGGCAATTCGCTCAATTTCCGATGTTCGGATTTTTGCGCGGCGACGAAGTTGATCCCAACTTGATTGAAGAACTTGCTGATCTCAGTGGCTTAGCGCCATCTTATATTCGTCGCGAGCTGGGACGTGTCATCGGATTTCTGCCATTGGCCTTTGTCGAACGCTATTTAGTTCACGATGTGTGGGGACACGGTTGGCAGGCCAGCATGCTTCGCCTAGAAGGCCTCTATCAACAACTCGCCGCCTTCGACCAAAACTTTGATTGGAACTCCGTTGTTACTCTGCCAGACCATAGCAAACTTCGGCTCAGCGACTGCTTACAACGCACCGCCACGGGGCATAGGCTGCATGATGGACGCTTTACCCAGTTCATGGAACGTTGGATTTGGAATAGAATCCCGACCGCTATGACGCCCCTGGTAGCCGAACTCGTGGCCGACCTTTTCGAACACAAGTTGTACTGGACACATCCCCAGCTTTATTCAAACTTACAGACAACCAGCATTCTGCCTGATTCGCCGGCGAAATTGGATTTAATGCTGGAAGATCTGCGTATTTACTTCAAACAAATCTTCAAAGCCACCGATCTCTTTTGCCAACGCCACAGTTATCGTCAACGTTTTGCAGCAGAAATGGTTGCCGATGGCATCGCCCCCAAAGATGCAGCTGCGATCGTAGAAGAGATCAAGCAGCGAATCGACGCTTGGCGTTCACGCGAGCTCGCCTCCGAAAGAATCATCATGGAAGATAGGGACGGCGTCTTAGTGAACTTGTTCGGCTATCTGGAGCACCATATTGTCCTACTCGGTGCCACTTCATCGATAGTGGCTCGCCAGCTGGCAGGAACGCCAACCCAATTCAGCCACATGCAGCGTTGGAATGATTGGTTCGCGTTATCGATTGCCGTCTATTTCGAACAAGATCCCGCCAAACATTTCTGGAAGTTGCCCAGCTTCATTCACTCGTCTATGCAGCCGATGTTCGGCCAACAAAACGCCTCGCTGTAAGTCGTATCAATGGAAGTCGACAGAGCACAACGAGGCGCGGCCTTGATCAATTATCGCGTCCACCGGCTTGGATTACCGGTTGCACATCGGACTCACCGCACAAGACCACCAACAAGTTGCTGACCATGGCGGCTTTGCGATTTTCGTCGAGCTGAATGATGTTCTTGTCGCTGAGTTCAGTCAGCGCCATTTGCACCATACTTACTGCACCATGAACAATCTTTTGGCGAGCAGCGATCACGGCCTCAGCTTGCTGACGCTTCAACATCGCACCTGCAATTTCAGGAGCATAAGCGAGATGGGTTAAGCGAGCTTCGATCACACCAACACCCGCTTTCGACAACCGCTCTTGCAACTCTTTGCAAAGCGCTTCGCAGACAACTTCAACACCGCTTCGCAAAGTGACTTCATGTTCTTCACCGTGGTCATAGGCATAGTGGTTTGCCAAATGGCGAACGGCCGTTTCACTTTGAACCTTAACATACTCTTCGTAGTTCTCTACTTCGAAGAGAGCTTGGGCTGTATCGGTCACTTGCCATACGATTACGGCCGCGATCTCGATAGGATTACCTTGTTTGTCGTTAACCTTCAAACGGGTACCTTCAAAGTTGCGAGCCCGCAGCGATACTTTCGTCTTGCTGTAAAAGGGGTTAGCCCAATAGAAGCCGGCATCGCGAACTGTACCGACATAGGGCCCGAAGAAGCTCAGCACAATGGCTTCGTTGGGTTGCAGCGTAAAGAATCCACACAGACCAACGAGCGAGATAAGTGCCAAGATCACACCGGCAACAATCAATACGATCCCCAACGGCATCAACGGAATGCCGCCAAAGAACATCGCAGCACTCACCAGCAACATGGGGAGGAATAACGCCAACATCCCCCAACCTTCTCGAACAACGATCTTCTTTTCGCTAACGTGACTCATTACAAAACATCTCCGATAAATGGGTATATTTGTCGGCCCCAAAGCCATGGAAGCTAGGCGCAAAATCGCTCGAAAACCGCTGAAAATCGGGGATTGTGGATGTGAAACTCCCCTTAAGCTATTCGGAGAGAACTTCAGCCGTGAGCCGGAGGTTGGTCGAAACACTCTGAACGTCATCATGATCTTCTAGGTTCTCAAGCAATTTGAGGACCGCTTTAGCTGTCTCTGCATCCAGTTCGACCGTGGTAGCGGGAATCCGCATAATTTGTTTCATATCGATAGTCACACCTGCTTGCTCAAGGCCCTCAGCGACCTCAGAAAAGTTCTCAGGAAGTGTGACAATCTCGACGGTATCACCGTGAATCTGAATATCCTCCGCGCCGAGGTTCAGAGCGATTTCCATGAGACGGTCTTCAGGCGTTTGACCGCTCTTTACGGCGATGATCCCTTTGCGTTCAAACAGATAGGCAACGCAGTTTGTGCTACCTAGTTTTCCCCCAGCAAGTTCAAAGATCTTGCGGATTTCGGGAGCGGTTCGGTTCTTATTGTCGGTCATGATATCGCACATGACGGCAACACCCGCTGGTCCGTAGCCTTCGTAGAGGGTTTCTTCGACATCGCCACCGTCGAGTTCGCCAATACCTTTCTTGATCGCTCGTTCGATATTGTCGCGCGGCATCGAAACGGCTCTGGCATCAGCGACCGCATTGCGCAGTCGAGCGTTCATGGCGGGATCACCGCCACCCAAACGCGCCGCTACAATAATCGCTTTCGAAAGCTTGCTCCAAACCTTGCTGCGCTTGGCATCAATATTGGCTTTCTTGTGCTTGATGTTAGCAGCATGCGAATGGCCGGCCATAGAATATCCCCTGACGCATTTTCGGTTCGTAAATGAGCGATGGCGCTAATACGTTGTCGAGGTTCAATCCACGTTGCTGGATGAAATATTTATCACCTTCAACGCTATTACTGAAACGCCGTTACTGAGACGCTTTACTTGGGCTTCTTTTTAGCGATGCCTTTGTTGGAAGCAGGCGGCGGTGGAGTTGGGCCACCTTTCTTCGTCGGTTTCCCTTGAGGAGGTGGTGGTGCCTTGGCTATCGGCTTAGGTGGCTTCTTAGTGTCCCCTTTGCCTGGCTTAGGACCTACATCTTTACCGGCGGCTTTGGGTGGAGGATTTTTCCCTTTTGCATCCCCTTTGCCAGCCGATTTGGAATCACCTTTCGCCGCATCAGGCTTCGTCGCATTCTTCACATGAATTTGCAACGGCGGTTTCGCAGGTATTCCAGGCTTCGGAGCAATCACTGGCTTAACAGGCGGAATTGGCTTGGCAGGCGGAGTCGGCTTGGTTGTCACCGAAGGCTTACCTGCAGGAGCTTTGCCACCTGCAGCTGGTGGTGTTTCTTTGGCTGCGTCCTTAGGAGACTCCTTATGAGCTTCCTTCGGCGCATCTTTGGCAGGCTCTTTCTTGTCCGACTTTTTAACTGCGGGTGCAGGGGGCGGTGGTGGAGCAGGGGGTGGAGCTTTCTCTACGGGCTTGGTTGGTTTTGCTGGTTTGGGTGCGGCGATCTCAATGCCCAGCTCATCCATAATCGCCTGCACACCAGGAGCCTTGCGATCTGCAATAAACTCGATACCAAACTGGTGCACCAACGAAAACAACTCTCCACCTTTGGCTTTAGGTACCGCTCGGTCCAAGACCGATACCGAACCCTTGAGCATATCGGCAGACTGAGCGACTCCGGTAGAAACCAGAGCTTGCATGGTGGAGTTATCGACGGCGATCGCATGACCGCCAAACGCGTTTTGTTGCATGTAGGCTGAAACGAATCGGCTGGTTGGCACCCAAGCCTCAATGGTCTCAATCGCTTTGCCGAGATTCAACTTCTGTAAATCTTCAATGTCATACGAATAGCGAGCTTCGAAGATCGCCTGCAGCGTTTTTTTCAAACGGACCGCGACCTGCACAGGTAGCGGATGTATTGCAAACAACTCAGCCAACTCGGTGATGGTGGTTACCCGAGCTTCGTTCCAGTCGTGATATTCGTGTTGCGCTTTGGCGAATAGTTCGTCGGCAACCTCGAACTTGGCATCTTCAAGCAAGCAAGCGTAGATCAGATTTTCCAAAACGCTGCGGCCAGAAGGAATCGCAATCGGCTTGTAGTGCTTTTTGAGCAACTTTTGCAGAGTTTCAATTCGTTCACCGCGATTACTGCTACTCATGCATCACCTTGTGGGCGGGAGTAAAACTTGAGGTTTGATATTTCGACGAAGTGGATTATCGCCGTTGATATCTTTGACAACGGGTTATCTTCCAGAAGACTCATCTGAGTCTTCGTCAGTCTCGACATCCGTTTCATCCAATGGTTCGTAATCGTTCTCAGCAGCATCGTCATGATCGTCAGCCGAGATTGATGGGGAAGGGGAAGTATCTTCAGTTCCCGCAGCTTGTCGCTCAGCGGCAAGTTGTTCGAGAATCTTGCCCACTTCCAGTGACTTCTTAACACCTTGGTCTGCAACAAACTGCAACTTCGGTGTGTAGCGAGTATCGATACGATCTGCGATTCGCGATTGCAAAAAACCTTTGGCATTATCAAGACCACGCAGAGCAAGTTGTTGCTTGCTCTCCGGGCCCATAATACTTACGGCAACTTTCGCAGATCGCATATCGGGAGCCACCTCCACTCCGATCACCGTAACGTCGCGGATACGAGGATCGCGCAGTTCGGTCAAAATGGCCATACTGACCACTTCTCGGATAGCTTCGGCGGCTTTTAATAAACGACGTGACGACATACTCTTTTCCAACTCCCAGAAACTTGGAGGCAAAACGTGGACTAATCCAACGTTCTAGCCACCTCCTCGATCTTATAAGCTTCCAGAACGTCGTCTGGCTTGATGTCATTAAATCCAGCCAACTTGATACCGCACTCCATACCGCGAGGAACTTCCTTCGCATCATCTTTATGACGCTTCAAGGAATCCAGGGCATAGTCGCCAATCGTTCGACCGTCGCGGTTCACACGAATGCGACAACCACGTTCGATCGCACCTTGAGCCACATAGCAACCTGCGATCGCGCCTACGCGGCTGATCGAGAATACCTGTTTGACCAAAGCTCGACCCAATTCGATGACTTTCTCTTCGGGACGGAGACGACCTTCGATGATGGCCTTAATATCTTCAGCCAACTTGTAAATGATGTCGTAGCGGCGAATTTCCACTTGTCGTTCTTCGGCCAAGCCACGAGCTTGTTCATCAGGGATGACGTTGAAGCCAACGATCACACCTTGCGATGCATGAGCCAGAGTAACGTCAGCAACCGTGATACCACCGACGCTCTTTTGCAAGATGCGGATATCGACTTCGGGGTGCTGTTCGAGCTTGGAAATTTCCTTCTCGATCGCTTCGAGAGAACCACGAGCATCGGCGCGGATGATGAGGTTAAGTTGAACCTTATCTTCCTTCTTGCCCAACTTCCCGGACTGCAACAGTTCTTGGAAGTCAGCAAACGATACTTTGGTCGTGGTACCGGACAACGATTGAGTACGGCTGGTATCAGCGCGACTGGAGGCGATTTCGCGAGCTTTTGCGATATCATCAATCACATAGAATCGATCGCCCGCGTTCGGCGGTGTATCCAAACCGGTGATATTAACAGGTGTGGATGGACCAGCGTCTTTAACCATCTTGTTAGGACGCAAGCTGTCGTAGATCGCTTTAACACGACCGTGTGATGAACCGCAAACCACGATATCGCCAACCTTGAGCGTACCGTTTTGTACGATCACCTTGGCGATAACACCGCGATCGCTTGCTTGTCCCGATTCGAGAACCACACCCATCGCTTCGCGTTTTGGATTAGCGCGATAGTCATGCAATTCGGCAACGGTGAGCAATGTATCGAGCAGCATATCCATACCTTGGCCAGTGATGGCGCTGGTAGGAACCACTTCGACATCGCCGCCCCATTCGCTCGGCGTGAGACCGAACTGGGTCATTTGCGTCTTCACTCGATCGGCATTTGCACCTGGCAAATCGATCTTGTTCAACGCAACAACAATCGGAACACCGGCTGCTTTAGCATGGCTGATCGCTTCTTCGGTTTGCGGCATGATACCGTCGTCAGCAGCGATAACCAAAACGGCGATGTCGGTGACGTTCGCACCGCGAGCTCGCATTTCGGTAAAGGCCTCGTGACCAGGTGTATCCACAAACGAGATCAGCTTGCCATCTTTATTGACTTGGTAAGCGCGGATCTGTTGAGTGATACCGCCTGCTTCGCCAGACACAATCTTGGTACCGATCATGTAATCCAACAACGATGTTTTTCCATGGTCGACGTGACCCAAGAATGTCACGATCGGCGGACGCGATACCAAATCGTCTTCGCTATCCTCACGGCCTTCAATCTGCTGAATCATCTCGTTTTCAAGCGACTCAGGCTTCTTGAATTCCACTTCCACACCGAGATCTGCAGCTAACATGAATGCAGTTTCTTCGTCGAGTGCCGCATTGATGTTGAGCATCTTGCCCATTCCCATCAACGACTTGAGCACTTTGGCAGCGGTAACACCGGTGGCTTCCGAGAAGTTACGAATCGAGCATGGCAATTCCAGCGAAGACTTATCTTTGCGTGGAGCAGCCGTGTTGTTGCCACGTCGAACGAGCGTCTTACGCTTTGATGATCGGCGATCATCCACGTCTCCGCGTGCTTCTTCTTCCACATCCTCTGGACCACGAATCTTCTTCTTCGCGCGTTCCGCACGCGCCTGGGAGACCCCAGCCGCAGCCTTCTTTCGTACTTCTGCTTCTTCGTCTTCGGTGCCCGGTCGCTTATGCTTGGAACCACGCGCCTTTTCGGCCGCGTTTTTGAATTCCGTCAAACCGCCTGGAGGTACAAACGCTGGAGCCGCTGCTCCTTGATCTGCTGGCTTTTGTCGCTGCGGTTTTGCTGGAGCTGCCGATGCTGCGGCTTGAGTTTGCAATTCTTCAAGGTGAGCTTTGCTGCCGGTCTTGTGTCCCGCCAAAGAATCTCGAGTCAAACGAATCTCAGGCTTTTGCGGCGCTGGTTCATTGCGAGGCCGTTGTTGCGGCGGAGCTTGGGCCGACTTGGGAATGCGGGCCAAGTTGATGACCGGAGCGCGAGGGCCTTGCGGTCGCTTCGCCTTATCATCGCCAGCCGCCTTTTCCGCCCCCTTGTCTTTGTCCTTGTCTTTATCCTTGTCCGGATTGGACTTGGATGAAGAACGCGAACCGATCATGCGCATCTTGCCCGCACCCGAAACCGGTGCAACGCGAGCATAATCTTCTCGTGTGAAAGTCTCGACAGGAGCCGCCGGCTCACTCGCCGTTGTACGGCTTGGAGCTTCGGCAACAGGGGCTGGAGGTGGTTCTTCAACGACAGGGGATTCTGCAACAGGTGACACAGCAACTACAGGTTCAACAACAGGTGGTTCGGGAACAGGAGCTGGAGCTGGCGCGACAGGCGCGGCCGCTGGAGCCTCTGCAACCGGAGCCGAACCTTTGGTATCCGAACTGCTTGAAGGCGTTCGAATCATGCCGATCGGACGATTCGCCCTATCAATTGGGGAAATCGCTGGATCCTGCCGTGGCGGAATCGGTGCAATAGGTGAAGCAGGAGCAGGTGTTGCTGCTGCGGGAGCTGGTCCGGAAGAAGCGCCAGCAGCATTGCCAGCACCACCAGCCAAATATTTTTTGACACGAGCAACTTCATCATCTTCTAGGCTTGCTAGCGCGGAGCCTTTGCCCGTGATCCCGATCTTGTTACATAGAGTAACGAGATCTTTACTGTCTAATTTCAAATCTTTCGCTAGCGCGTAAATACGTACTGGCACTTGGTCTCTATCCTCGAAGGTTCGTTCTGGCCTATCAGCTTCTCATGAGTTATCTCCTACGACAGGTTCGTTTTCACCCGTCGTGGTCCAACAAGATAATCCGCGACCGGATTATCCCTTCCGACAATTTTCAATGCTTGGCTATATCACCTACAAACTATTCTTCCGACAAATTTGACCGCGGTCTAGCTACCGCCGCGAATCTTCACACATGAGAAACCTAAAAAACGAACCGGAGCTTCCAACAGCATCCATTCTACGCACAAAAGATGATTCCGACACGAAATCATCTTTTTATGTTTTCATTATTCGCCGTCTTCTACTCCAGCCTCACTGGACTTCCGATCGGCCCCGCCACCTTTCTTTTCACCCTTGTTGAAAGGAGGAGGCACCTCACCACGCTCGATGGCCTCGCGACGCAAACGCTTCTGCTCATTTGCGGCTTCTTCCGCTTCGAGCGCTCGCTCTTCCGCCTGAGTCACCAACGCGTCTACTTGCTCCGCAGTTAACTCGCCCATTTCCATCAACATGTCGGGCTCAATCACCGACAAGTCGTCATAGGAAAGATAACCTTGCTCTACCAATCGCGAAGCCAATTCTTCAGTCATGCCTTCCAGTTCCATGTAACTGGATACCGCGCGTTGGATTTGCTCTTCCAACTCATCGGCTGTCATGATTTCGATGTCCCAACCGCACAACTTGCTGGCCAGACGAACGTTCTGTCCGTGGCGACCGATGGCTTGTGACAATTGCTCTTCACGCACCAATACAATCGCGCGACCAATCATATCGCACAACAATACTTGCTCCGCTTCAGCCGGCTGCAAAGCATTGGGGATCAACACCAATGGATCGTCGCTCCAACGCACAATATCAATGCGTTCGCCAGCCAATTCACTGGTGATATTCTTAATTCGATTTCCTCGCATACCGACGCAAGCACCGACGCAATCGACTCGCTGGTCGGAACTGCTGACCGCTACCTTGCTGCGATAACCAGGCTCGCGACTGATCGCATTCACCTTGATCACGCTATCTGCGATTTCAGGAATTTCTTGCTCAAACAAACGCTGAACCAACTGTGGTCGCGTTCGGCTCAAGATAACTTTAACTCGGTTGCCGGCTGCTTTAACTTCAAAAATCACAGCTCGAATTCGATCGCCGTTGTGATAGCTCTCACCGGGTATCTGTTCGCTGCGAGGCAATATGGCTTCCATATTACCGAGCTGAACCGTGGTGATCCCGCGATCCGATCGCTGCACAACCCCAGTCACCATCTGCCCAACTTGACCAGCAAACTCGTCCATCAACGAATCGCGTTCTGCTTCGCGAATCTTTTGGATAATCACTTGCTTTGCGGTCTGTGCGCCGATTCGGCCGATTTCGTCTTGATTCAATTCTTGCGCATCGCAAATAGCCGAAATCACACCCGAATCGCGAGCAATTCGCACGGTGATATCAGCGTTTTCTCCATAATGACGCTTGGCAGCAGTCACTAATGCAGCTTCGATCGCTTGGAATACAATTTCGGAATCGATGTTTTTTTCGCGATGAAGCGAATCAACAATCCGTAACAGTTCGTTAGGATTCATGCGTCCTGAATTGGGTTGCTTTGGGCCTATCAACGGAAGCCATCGCTGGAATCAAGCGGATGAGAGAAGCTTTCCTCAGCAACCTCAGGGGCCCGCAAGCACAAAGAATCTACTTCTGAAACTCGATGTACTCTTCCAACCATGACCGAACACCGAGGAACCGATACCTTCCTCGTTTTTTTGAGGTTGGAAGATCAAGTCGCACACCTGCCATCGAGAAAACGGTAGTAGGATCGGACCGAACCAAAAACGGTTCTTCGGGAATCGAGAAAAGTTATCTCGAAATTGCACTACTGTCAACATCCCGTTTATCGGCATTTACGGTGCAAAACGCTTTACAATAACTGCACTAACTTGCCCTTGAGGCGAATAACTGAGGTGAATAAAGCCATCCTGTGAGGGGTCCTCCTTCTTTGCCATGCGAATTCCAGGCAAATCCGCATCCCTGAAATTGAGAACCTCGAATAAGTGGCCTCGATCGAGCGACACCAAGCTAGCGATAAACTCTACCGCCGCACTGCCAGCCCCCAACGACCCCATATAACTCTTCGCAGCCACAACAGGCACCGCCCCCCAATTGTGGCGTGACGATAACTCCAGAATCGCTTCCTGCTCCGCTCGGTCGCCAGCCTTTGTTCCCGCTCCATGTGCATGAATATGGAACGACTTAGGCAGCAGCGACCCTGCTTGCTGCACAGCAGCCTCCACAGCGTTAATGATCCCTTGACGCAAACGTTCAACTCGATTGGACTCGGAAATGGGGCCCGACATCGAACTCCCCGTGCCAACCACTTCGCCCCAAATCTTTACGCCACGCTCCTGAGCTAGATCAAGCCGCTCCAAAACGACCGCTCCGGCTCCTTCCCCTAACACCGATCCATCTCGACTTCGATCGAACGGGCGAGCCATCTCGGCAGGATTATCACGCTGTGTCGCTAATTCTTCCTGAAGTGCGGTATGAACGGAACGCTGAGGATGGATTCGGCTGCCAGTTGCCCCCACGACCATGCAATCTGACCAACCGCGACGTATCACCGACATCGATTCGCCTAACACGAGGTTGTTGCCCGCCTCGCGAACGGTCAACGAATTATTGGGGCCTCGAAAATCATTGAAAATAGCTACGTGGCTGGCGGGCATATTGGGAAGATATTTGAGCAGCCACAGCGGATTCACCTTAGGTAATCCATCATTGGGCCAACGCTTCAGGTCGACGGGGCCCGTCACTGGACCATCGGGATAACAACCCCTCACGCCGTCGATAAACTCTTCGGGACGAGTCAAAATCAAATCGGAGGCAAACGAAACACCATAACGATCGGGATCGCGAGTTAGGCCGGCAATACCCGAATGAAAAATCGCTCGTTGGGCAGCAGCAACACCCATTTCGATTTCTCGAGCCATCACTTTTTGATTCTTGCGGATGTTGCGTTTAAGCACGCCATCCACGGGACCATATTCCTCTGCTGCTCCAGTGAATTCCAAGCACTGGCCACCACATGAAACGGGTAGGGCATCTAGTGGCAAGCCAACAAAAGGCCGAATGGCCGACTCACCCTGAACCAGGCGTTGCCAAAACAGATCGATGTCCAATCCCAATGGGGACACCAAACCAAACCCAGTAATGACAACACGACTCTTCTGGTCCACGATTTTTCTACCCCAATTCCAAAATGCCACCGCGCCAAGTTGTTGTATACAGAGCTCTCATGAGCAGAGACCTTCTATTTACCCCAAATTCGCACTGGCGATAGGCCCCAAAGCGGGAAGCCTCTAGTATCGACCACGACTGACCGATGGAGCAAGGGGTTGTTGATTGGCACTTCGGGCTCCTGGCAGTTGTGGGCCAGTCACGCCGGCTCCGGCAGCAGCTGGTGTTCCAAATCCAGTGCCGTAAGGTGCTGACCGCAAAGGACTTACACCCTGAGGCATTCCTATCCCTCCCACCGCCGGATTACTGTTAAGAGCCCCTGTGGCCGCGTTGGCTGGGGCCCCGACCGTCCCAGCCGACTGAACGGGCAATGTCCCCAAATGGCTCGAAGCATCCCCTTTGTGCTGAATCACCAACAACGCATCAGCTCTCTGCCCTGTGCTACTGGGGAAGAGCCCCATCAAGCCACCGCTTTGTCCAGCCACGGTATTGTTTCCACTCGCTTCTGGGGCAGATACCACACCACAACTGAGCACCAGCACTTGATCGGCGGGCCAGCGAAAACGTTCATGCAATCGCCAACTCGACATCTGCGGCACTTGAATCTGAGCGCTTTGAGATTGGCCGTTGGGCAACGGCAGCACCAAATTCACATTATTGATTTTCTCAACTTGATCAATCTCACAGCGAATCACGACATCAACCACCGAACGATCTTCGCTCAACAGCGGGCTGATTTGCAATCGATAACCTTCGCGCAACTCAGCCGTCTGCGGTAGATAGGGAGGCCAACCACCTTCGACCCGCTGATAATCTCTCAAATAATTGCGACCGCGAACCTGCTCCATGAACTCGCTCTGCCCGTTATACATCACCAAGTCTACGGCCTGAATTTCTCGGTAATCGGTGCGTTGCTTTAAGGCGGCCCCAAACAAAGCCAATTGCTCTTTGGTCAGCAACCACGCACTTATCCCAGGCGATTGAGTCTGTACACTGCGCATCACTGGCATCGTATTAGCTCGCCAGTTTGGATTGGCCAGCAGCACCAATCTCGCTTCATAAACCTGCTTTTCCTTGGTTCCGTTGACCAATTTATCCACCACACCCTGCACAACCTTTTGCATTTCGGGTGTGTGATAAACTCTCAACGTATCACGATCTGCATTCATAAATCCGAAGGGCTCAGTGAACCAAACATCGGTTCCCGTTTCGCGCAACACCCAATCAACAACACCTTGGTGTGGCTTATCTCGATCGCGCATCATGGTTGTATAGGTTCGCAAATCATATTCGCGCCATACTTGCCCTGAACTACTTGGAAGCCCCGTTGGGTTGCTGCGCGCACTCCCTCCGTTAGCGGGCACAGTGGCCGTTCCAAAGTCCTGCGCCCATGAGCTCATATTTAAGCCCACAACGAGAACCAGGGGAAACAACCAACACCCTAGCCAACGCACGAACATCGAATGGATTGAAATAGATAGCCGCTGATTGCGAGTTGCGATTTTCATGACATCCCTGCCAACGTCCCAGTTCGGACGATGAGCCAACATCCCTCAAGTACAGTTCTTGGAGGTACTTATAGACGCCAACCGCTTTCCAAACCAAGACCAAAACCTACCCCCCATTGCTAGGATTGACGAACCGCCACCCAGTGATGAAAATCCGTGCACCATCCAGACCTACGGTTACAACGGAGTGAAATCACAACTATGGATCGCACCTCCTCTTCATTGCACCCCGCCTTGGATGGCCGTGAAATTTCTTTGCCAATCTCGATTTCCCCCGATATTGAACGCAGTATCGAAAGTGACATCGAACGCGACATCCTCTCCGAAGCTGAACATGGACTTAATTGGCTCCAACGTCGCGCCGAGTTAATTCGGCTTGAGATCCAAGCCATCGAACTTGAGCTAGCGATACAACACGCTCACGCCGGCGAATCAGCTCCATTGATTGCTTGGCTTCAAAAAAACGGCACACCCTGGCAAGAACCACTCACCAACCAGCCTCGTCCAACCCCAGCAGCATCCAGCCCAATCAGCCATGAAAATCGGGAGATTGCCAAACCCACTAGGTCTCCTCCAGCAACGCCTGACAATCCCATCGCATCCACGCCAAAATCGAACTCAACTTCGAGCGTTTCACCGACAGCAAGCCCCAAGCCTCGGTCTCAGAAAAGGCCATATCTAACACCTTCGTCACACCCATCTCCCGCTTCCTCTGATTCGCTGCCCAAACAGACTGACATAGTCCCAACCGTAACAGCCAATGCCGTCCCCAAGCCCACACAGAGCCCGGCCAAACTAAGTGACACTCCTGCAGTTGCATCAGCCGCAAAACCGAAAGCGAACGTTGCCACACAAAACGCACCTACTAACAAGAAAAAAACTTCGCTACCCCATCCCCAAGCCGCACTCAAGTCCAATGTGGCTCGCATCCCACAACCCACCGCTCAAACCAAACCCAACACATCCACTAGCACTTGGTCAAAGCTCAAGAAAACTCCACCCTGGATGATCAGTACGGCAGCCCATCTCGCACTCTTGGTTGTGCTGATGCTTTTTACAATTCCGCTTCCAGAGCCCAAAGAGAAACTGGGACTTACCGGGACGTTTGCCCCGTTGAACGCCGCCCCATTGAAGCTTGAGAATACGACCAACACAGCCGAACAAGAGTTGATGTCAGCCGATCTCACTGAACCGACGAACGAATCCGCTGCACTGGAAAACGCATTGGAAAAGTCGCTGCCCACAGCTGCCGACATTGCAGGAAACATACCGTCAACAGCTGGACTTGCCGAATCGCTGTCATCACTTCCCGCAACCAGCACTGGCGAAGCGGGCGAGGTCCTCGATGGCCAATTTATGGACACATTGCTGAACGCCCAGTCTTTAGCCTCCGCTAACTTTTTTGGCCTCGAAGCAACCGGCAATATTTTTTGTTTTGTGGTCGACTGCTCAGGGAGCATGCGTGGCGAACCGTTTGCAGCCACCAAACAAGAACTTCTAAAAACGATTAGCCAACTGAAACCCAACCAGCGATTTTGCGTCTTCTTTTTTAGCCAAAAACTCTTTCCGATGATGCTAGAAGATCCGCTGGCGCCGGTTGCTACTCCAGCCGAAGAGGAGTTTAGGCCTGCCACCGTGTACGCCACACCCGAAAATCTAATCCGCTTGCAACGCTGGATGGATACCGTCCCCATCGGAACCGGGGGTCCACCCAATCAAGCTTTGAAAATGGCCATTCAACTCGAGCCTGATAGCATTTTTCTTCTAACCGATGGCGTAACCCGCTCCGATGTCGCGGGCAATTTGATTAAGACGAATCGCCAAGAAGATGAACTAGATGGGCCTCAAATACGTTGCCCTATCCATACAATTGGGTTCTACTCTAGGGAAGGCGAAGCTTTGTTACAGCGGATCGCCACCGAAAACGGCGGGCAATATCGGCATGTCCCCAACCCACAACCATCCAAAAAATCCAAAAAGATGGAGGGAGGATCCTGACACGTCAGGCATCACTCCAGATCTGTCGTTGATGGAAGACTCTTCCATTGCCGCGCCAACAGCAACCACCACAGCCCCAACCCAACTCCGTCGCCGCCTAAATCCAGGTCTAGTCAGCTTTCTCACTAGCTTCATCGCACATACGGCGTTTCTCATCCTGCTGGCGTTGATCGTCATTCAAGGTTGGCAAGGACAACGAAACAGCCTTGAAATAAGCGCCTCGATCCAAAGCGGAGCAGACTCATTAGATGGTTCACAATTAGCCTCAGTCGTTATATTGCCGCCGCAAATGGATGAGCAAGCAGCTCAGGCTAACTCGGCATTAACGGGTACCGAACCGAGCAACCAAGAAAAGCAGGAAATTGCTGAGAATATTGGCGTGATTCGCCGCTTTCAACCCGAACAAGAAGGAATCGCTGACGCCGCTTTTCGCCTGCAAAAATCGGTGGCCGAACTCGCTCTAGTTTCGGACGTTAAGGCCGGCGGCGAAGCTGACGCCGAAAGCGGCAAACCAGGTGAAGCAATCTTTTTTGGCGCCCGTGCTTACGGCACAAAATTTGTTTTTGTCATCGATGCTTCTACCAGCATGGAAGGCTATCGTTGGAATCGAGCTACCGGTGAACTGCTCAAGAGCATTGGACGGCTCGAAAATGGAACCGAGTTTTTTATTATCGCCTTTCATTTCCAACCTGTGCCCATCAATCTCTCTAACGCCACGAGTAAGACCTTTTTGGTTAAGGGTAATGGGACAGTAGTGGAATGCAGAAAATGGCTGCGGTCGCTAACGCTCGCTCCTCAAACGATGCCCGCGAGCTCCCTACAGTTGGCGTTGGACTTCGAGCCCGACGCGATCTTTCTTCTTTCGGATGGGGAACTGCGGGACAACAGCTTGGCGCTCCTTCGAACCATAAATCGGGACGAAGACAAACCGATCGTCCCCATCAACACAATCCATTTGTTCAGTAGCGATGGTAAGGAGACGCTGGAGAAGTTGGCAGAGGAAAATGGAGGAAGCTTTACGGCAGTTGGGGGGAGAGACTAATTTTCTGGCTAAAACCCACCCCAAAGTACCTCTTTTGCAGCCGAATTAGCTCTTGAGTAAACGGGGAATGGCCGATACGATTCTTAGTCCTCAATTCTAAGGCAACCGTTGCATCTAGGGCAAACCGTGCAATCAATGCCATTAACCGTTAGAAACGATTTTTGAGACTACCATGAAAGACGGCATTCATCCTAAATATCAGGAAACCCAGGTCTCCTGTGGTTGCGGCAACACTTTTGTCACACGCAGCACTCGTAAAGAGCTGAAAGTCGACATTTGCTCGGCTTGCCATCCATTCTATACCGGCAAGCTGAAGTTTGTTGACACCGCCGGCCGTATCGAGAAGTTCCAAACCAAGTTCGCTGCTGGTTCTTACGCTAGCTTGCAATCGAAGGCTAAGAAGAAGAAGTAGCTTCGGTACGAATTCATCCTTACAGTTCGCCGTCGCGTTCCACCGTTTATCGGTTGGTACACGACGGCTTTTTTTGGTAAATAGGCACGTAAAGAGCTGACCTAGAGATGAATATTCGAGACCAACTGGAACAAAAGCTCGGACGATTTGAAGAGCTGGAGCGGATGATGTCCGATCCTGCGATTTTGGCCGACTCGACCAAAATGGCAAACTGCGCCCGCGAGCATGGCGGCTTGAGCAAACTAGCTCACAAATATCGCAACTATAAAAAGATGTCGGACGACATCAAAGATCTTAAAGTGATGGCCGAAAGCCAAGATCCTGAAGAACGGGACATGGCTTTAGAAGAATTGGAGTCGACCCGCAAACAACGTGAGTTGTTGTGGAACGAACTTCTCGACTTCACGATCGGTGGTGAAGATGCCAACCGCACTCGCTGCGTGATGGAAATCCGCGCCGGTACCGGTGGTGAAGAAGCCGCTCTATTTGCCGGCGACCTCTTCAGCATGTACAAGCGACATGCCGAATCCAAAGGCTGGAAAGTGGAAATCATGGAAGTCAGCCATTCTGACATGGGTGGCTTCAAAGAAATCATCTTGGCATTCGAAGGCGAAGGCGTCTTCCGCGAATTGCAGTTCGAAAGTGGTGGGCATCGCGTTCAACGTGTACCCGAAACTGAAGCTCAAGGACGTATTCACACTTCTGCCGCGACCGTCGCCGTAATGGCAGAGCCAGAAGATGTGGAAATCAACCTGAAGCCCGACGAATATCGTATCGATAAGTTTTGTGCTTCGGGTCCCGGTGGACAGCACGTCAACAAAACCGAATCCGCGATTCGTCTCACTCACTACGAAACGGGTATCGTGGTCCAGTGCCAAGACGAAAAGAGCCAACACAAAAACTTGGCCAAGGCGCTGCGTGTTTTGAAGAGTCGCATCTACGATGCAAAACGCGAAATAGAAAACAAAAAGCGGGCGGACCAACGCAAAACGCTGATTGGCTCAGGTGACCGCAGCGAACGCATTCGCACTTATAACTTCCCACAGAATCGCTTGACCGATCATCGCATCAACCTGACGCTCTACAAGCTCGATTCCATCGTGAATGGAAACTTGTCGCCCGTCACCGATGCACTGTTCGAGTACGAACGCGATCAGTTGCGCGGCGATATGGGGGAAACGGAGTGACGCAGCCCGAAACATGGACGGTCGGCAAGTTACTGAAATGGACCACCGACTTTCTGCGCAAACATGAATCGGAAAGCCCTCGCTTGGATGCAGAGGTTCTGCTCGCCTTTGCTCGTGGTTGCCAGCGGATCGAACTCTACACTGCGTTTGAAGAAGAGCCTGCAGAAGAAATCAAAGTTCGTTTTCGCGAGCTCGTCAAAAAGCGATCACAAGGCGAACCGGTCGCGTATCTCGTGGGCAACAAAGAGTTCTTTTCATTGAACTTTAAGGTGACACGCGACTGCCTGATCCCTCGACCAGAAACCGAACATTTGGTTGTGGCCGTTATCGATCTCGCCAAACAACTTGATGCAGCCCAACATCCAGGAGAGGGCAGGGGAGATGAAACCAATCCACAACCTGTTCGAATTATCGATTTGGGAACGGGTAGCGGTTGCATTGCGATAACCCTTGCCAAACATTTGCCACACGCCCAAATCACTGCTGTCGATCGATCCGACGCTGCACTCGCTCTCGCAAAACAAAACGCGGACGCTCATGGTGTAAGCGATCGAATTGAATTTGTCAGCAGCGATTGGTTTAACGCGTTTGCATCACGATCACCGCAACCTCAGTGGGATATCGTTTTTAGCAACCCACCTTACATCAGCCAGGCTGAGTATGCCAAACTATCCAAGACCGTCCGTGAATTCGAACCAGTGACCGCATTGGTCTCTGGGCCTGATGGTACCGAAGATATCCAGAAATTGGCCAATCAAGCGCCAAGCTTTATGCCCATCGGCGGATACGTATTGGTTGAAATGAGCCCCATGATCGCTACCAAAGTACAAAACATCTTCAGCACTGCACCCTGGAGCTATGAAAAGACGATCAAGGACCTATCTCAACATGCACGAATTGTGGTCGCCAAAAAAATCGCGAACTGAGTCAGTGCTATATTTGTCAACGTTTCAATCCTTTTAACCTCCACAGTCATCCTATTCAGTAGTTCTTGAAATTTGGGAAGTAACCATGAGTTCAATGGATAAAATCGTTTCGCTCTGCAAGCGCCGCGGCTTTCTCTTTCAGTCCAGCGAAATCTATGGTGGTCTCAACGGCTTTTGGGACTACGGTCCATTGGGTGTGGAACTGAAACGAAATGTCAAAGAAGCTTGGTGGCAAGACATGGTGTCGCGCCATAATGAATTGCTTCAACCTAAGGGTGCTCCATCGACCTACGAAATGGTTGGACTCGATTGCACTATCATCATGCACCCGCAGGTCTGGAAATGTTCCGGCCACTATGACCTCTTCCATGATTACATGGTCGACTGCCGCGAATCAAAGAAGCGATATCGTTACGACCAAGTTCGCGGTCGCTGGGTAGAAGCTAAAGGTAAGAAAGTTTTCATCACCGCATTAGTGGAAGCCGAACAAGAGGACGCCACTCTCCAGCAACGAGCGTTGAAGTTCTTTAACTTGCGCGGCAAAGATGCCGACTCCTTGATCTGGGATGGCCCCGCAACCTCACTCGCGGACATCAAAGAATTCGAAAACGTACTGGCACCTGATGCCAAAGAGCTCGGCACTCTTACAACGCCGCGTGAATTCAACTTGATGTTCAAGACCATTGTTGGTGCGCTGGGAAGCGATGATGACGCGGCGTTCTTACGTCCCGAAACCGCTCAAGGTATCTTCGTCAACTTCAAGAACGTGCTCGATAGCTCCCGTGTGGCCATTCCATTTGGTATCTGCCAAGTAGGTAAGAGCTTCCGCAACGAAATCACTCCGCGTAACTTCACCTTCCGTTCACGCGAATTCGAACAAATGGAACTCGAGTTCTTCTGCCATCCGGAAACCTCTCGAGCTTGGTACGAATATTGGCGCAATCGTCGCTTTGATTGGTACCTCAAACATGGCCTCGCCGCCGTGCGATTGCGCTTGCGCGAACATGCTGCAGAAGAGATTGCACACTATTCATGCGGTACTGCCGACATTGAATATGCGTTCCCATTTTTGCCGACTGGCGACTACGGTGAACTAGAAGGCATCGCCCATCGCGCGGACTTCGATTTGCGCAGCCACATGGAAGGCAAACTGGTCAAGAATGCTGAAGGGCAGCTGGTCGTCGAGCAAGGTCCAGATGGCAAACCCAAACATCGTGGCAGCGGTCGCGATATGTCTTACCGTAACGAAGTGTCCAACGAGCGATTCATTCCGCACGTGATTGAACCGTCAGCTGGTGCCGACCGAGCTACGTTGGCGTTTCTGTGTGAAGCATTCAAAGAAGACCAGGCTCCGGACGAAAACGGCAATATGCAAACCCGCACGGTTTTGCAGCTCCATCCCCGCTTCGCCCCCTTCAAAGCAGCCGTTTTTCCATTGGTCAAAAAGGACGGCATGCCAGAAGTCGCAATGGAACTTTACGGCGCCTTGAAGCAAAAATTCCCTGTATTTTACGACGAGAAAGGGGCCGTTGGCCGCCGTTATCGCCGACAAGACGAAGTGGGTACACCGTACTGTATTACCGTCGACGGCCAGAGCGTTTCGGACAAAACCGTTACGATTCGCGACCGAGATTCGCTGGAACAGGTCCGTTTGAAGATTGATGATGTCGTGGCAGAAATCAGCCGCCGCATCGAATCTTAGTGTGGACTTTACCCCCACCCAATTGCGTATAATGAAAGATACCGGTTAGGTTGCTCATGAACCGCTTGGACTCAGGAGTTCAAAAGATGTTGCGGGTATCACTTAAGCGTTTAGCAGCGAAGGTCTGGGGTCGTAAATTATTGCAAGTGGCGGCAGCGGTTTGCGTTGGCCTTATCACGACCACGCATGCCACTTCCGTTTCCGCTGGCTGGCCTCATCATGCACGTAACGTCGGATTGTGGCACACACCTATTAGCTCGGTGGGACAATGTTACCCTCGGCCTGTGATTAGCCACCCAGCTCCTTACAATTGCAATCCAGGCTTTTACATTCGTCGAAACGCCTGTGACTATCGCTGGTCGTTTAATTACAACAACTATTGCGCTCCACGCACTTGGTGCCACAGCTATCGTCCTTACTATAGCTGTCGCCCAGCTTGCTTACCGTACTTTCCATCGTACTACTGCGACACAACCTACTATTACGGTGCATATCCTGTTTGGTACGGCAACGGAATTTTCTTCGGTGTTGGTGGCGGTCAGTGGAACATGTGGAATGGCGTTCCAGTAGCACAACCTATCGGAATTCCATTTGCCGGCCGCGCCATTCCTCAACGCCAAGTGTTGGCTCAAAACCAAATTCAGGGCGTGGCTCGTAACGCGGCGAACCAAGCTGTACTACACGAAATGCTCGAGGAAGCTCTCGCTATCGATGCCCGAGCCAATCAAGCCTTGCGAAACTCCAGCGCTGATTTGCGAAACTACTATCGCGATAGAGCAGGGGAGGGGAGCGTTGTTTCGATCGACACGCCTCGCTCAGCCATCGTTGGCGGATCTCTCGAAGATCGCTTGGCCCAAACCCGCGCGATTATGGCCAACACCTACAATAACAGTGCAGCAAGCAGCAATGTTACCCCTTCGAGTTATGTAGATAACCGCAGCGACATGGTTCGCGCCGCAAGTCGCTTGACCCAAACTCGTAGCGACACTTCGCCGCAACCCCGCACAACCACAACGAACTCCGCAGTAAGTAAAATCGTCGATGGCGACATTGCGTTTGCTAAAGGTTACTATCACACCGCAGAGATTTATTACCGACAAGCTGGTCGAGACAACATCGAATTAAGAAAAGATGCTGGAGTTCGTTTGGCTTGCAGTCAATTTGCTCGCGGCGATTATTTGAAAGCTGCCCAAACATTTCGCTGGGTCAATGAACAGGAAACTGCCATTGATATCGGTGACCAAGCTGCTGAAGGCCATAATCCAGTTCTTTCGCAATGGAAAAGTGGCTTACCCAAACAACAGCTTTCAAGACTCTTTACAGATCGCATCGCTTTAGATCAACACTTGAATCGCTTAGCCAACCAAGCTTTGACCACAGAAAACAACGGCACCGAATTGTGGTTGCTGGGTGTACTGATGGGCTTGGACGGCGACGATAACAAGTCTGAACTGTTTTTGACGCAAGCCGCCCAATCAACGGGTGACTTTGCAAATACAGCCAAGTTCCTTGTGGACTCTGGTCGCGACCACGCTCGTTTGCAGTTGGCCGCTCAATCCCACCGCTCGCCTTGAAGGAGCAACTAGTGAATCGATCGCTCTCCCACCTTTCCTCTCCCACCTCATTACAATTCAAAACATGCGACTTTCAGGCGCGCCCCATAAGCTGGCTACAGCGAATGGGGTTGTGCCTATTTTTATGTCTTGGTCTGGGCATCACTCTCGCAGCCCAAGAGCCCGCCCTAGAACCTGCTCCTACACCTGCACCAGCAGAACCAGCTGAGCAACCACCAGCGCAACCACCCGTTGAAAATCCGGCTCCGCCAGCTGAAACACCAACTCCTGTTGCCGAAACGCCGCCAGCCCAACCTCCAGCAGAAACACCTGCGGTCGAACCAGCTCCTCCTAAAGAAAACCCACAACCACCTGCCGCGGATGCTCCTGTCGAACAAAAAACTACTGAAGAAAAACCGGCTGATGAAAAGAGCGTGGCTGAAAACAAGCCTGACGAGAAAAGTAGTAACACAAGCGATGAAGAAAAGCCTGCCGCTAATTCGGGGACAGGCTTAGTCGATTTTCAACGCGATGTCGCAGCCATACTTGCTAGTCGCTGCTTAGAGTGCCATGGTCCCAAGCAAGCCAAAAATGATTTTCGTGTTGATGATAAAGATGCGATGCTTGGTTACATCGAGGCTGGCGATTCGAGCAACAGCTCCTTAATCACCGACTACCTAATTACATCCGATCCTGATTCGATGATGCCACCTGCTAGCCATGGCGGTCCACTCCCAACGACCGAAATCGCCTTGCTGAAATTGTGGATTGATGAAGGAGCGGGTTGGCCCGATGGAGCAACCGTGGTGGCCCTAGGGGAATCTGGGCAAGCAGCACCTGTTCAACAAACCGCCAAGCCGATGCCGTCGAATATGGCTGCACGCGTGTGGGCCTTCCAAGGTTTCCTGCATCCTGCAACTGTCCATTTCCCGATTGCCCTTCTGATCATTGGCGCATTCGCGGCGGTTGGCTCCTACCTACCGGGCTGGACCAGCGCTGAGCCGATTGCCAAGTTCTGTTTGTTTTTCGGCGCAATCTCCGCAGTGGTTGCCTGTCTCATGGGCTGGTCCTTTGCAACCGAACGTGGCTATGGCAATTGGACAGCCACCGACGGCGAGATCTTCTGGCATCGCTGGTCCGGTATCATCTTGGCTGTTTTCTCTGTGATCTTGATGTTGCTCAGTTGGCAATCGGGCCGCTCAAACAGCACCAAGCACATCTGGAAATTAGGGATGCTTTTGGCAGCAGTTATCGTTGGTTTAGTAGGTCATCAAGGTGGCGAGTTAACGTACGGCAAAGCGATGTACGATCGGGCCTTTGAGTACCTTCTTGGTGAAGATGAAGCGAAGAAGTAAATTTCGCAACGCTTGGCAAGGCGTTTTTCACTACGAACATTCTAAATCCGCAGGCGGGACCTGAAGTCTCCCCTGCGGATTTCTATTTTGCCAAGCTACTTCTTGTGAGACTGTTGCACACACCATTCCTACCCCCTACAACTAGCAACACTCGTATTGTGCACTCGTCCAACAGGCTCTGTGCCAATAACAATTCTTCGGTTCAAAACGTGGGGTTAACAGAATGGCATTGCTTAACAAATTGGCCTACAAAACCCTGCTAACTGGCGATGCGATCAAACGTTCACAAGATGAACTACCGCTCAAGCGAATTCTCAAATACGCAGAAGGCCTTCTGGAAGAACTTCAGCTCGAACCGCGCAAATTGCAAACCGTTGATGCCGAAGTGACCTATCAGTTTGGTCCCAAAACACTTTGTCATGTGCGTGCGTTTCCAAAGCAGGGTGTCGATATCTATTTGATTGTGGTGCTCAATGAAAACGACCAGCCGACCGACCACATCTTGATCGACCTTGGGGCAGAGTATCAACCGCTATCGTTGGAAGGCCCGCAGTTTGGATTTATTTCTGCTGCCACAGAGGAAGACGTCAAAACAGTGATCCCTGAAATCGATCCCAACATCGACGATCCATTTGCGGTTCTTGCCTCACCAGATAGCGGCACCTACATCCAAACCTTTCGCGAGAAAGAAGGCTTTGCCCTGGAATACCAACTGGTCAACACTTCGAGCCACTACCAAGTCCCGCACCTTCTATCCGCCAAAGAGGTCGTAAATGCGATGCTCTCGTATGGCTGGGGCAACGATGAATGGCTCTCGATGTTCGATTGGGCACATATGGAATTGTAGGCGGCAGTGCGAAGCCACCTGCCAGTACATACTTCCAAAAAAATTCTCTAATTCTTGTCAGAAACGTGCACAGGCTGGATTGGTACCAATAACCACCTGGAGACAACCAACTTGGATATCTTCCCTGACACTCGTTCAAGCTTACTGCTGCGAGTCAAGAACGTAGCTGGCGACGAGCGTGCGTGGGAAGAGTTCATGGAACTTTATCGACCGGTTATCATGCGCATGGCCAGAGCTCGTGGTATGCAAGAAGCGGACGCCCAAGATCTGACTCAACAGGTATTCCTATCGGTCTATCAAGCTGTAGAACGCTGGACACCCCAATCTGCCGAGACTCGATTTCGAAACTGGTTGAGCAAGATTACTCGCAATGCGATTCTTAAAGCTCTATCACGCGTTCCCCATGACCTTCCTGTCGGTGGATCTCATGCAAATGATTTACTCGGTCAATTGGTATCCCCAACTCCTCAATTGCAACAACAGCTCGATGAAGAAGTCCAAAAAGAAATCTACCATCGAGCCGCTGAAATCGTGCAACAAGAAGTGAATGATCGCTCCTGGCAAGTCTTCCAATGGACCGCCGTTGAGGAGATTTCCATTGAAGAAGCGGCTCAGCGATTGAATCAATCCGTCGGAAGCATCTACGCCATGCGTAGCCGTGTGATGCGGCGTTTGCGCGATGTCGTGCAGGTATTGAAGGAAATCGAGCAATGACTCAGCCTTCATGCTCGTTCGACATCGAACGCTTCTTAGTCGGTCAATTCTCGTCGCAGGAGGAAGCTCTCTTTGAAGATCACCTTGCTCACTGTGAGCCTTGTCGCCAGTTACTATCTCAAGCCGCTGCCGACTCTCGGTCATGGGAGAAAGCCAAACGCTATCTGAACCCTAATCAAGAACCGGTAGCTACCATTCGAAATGTTACCTCTCTTGTCGAACAATCGGCCCCGCTAGGAACTCTTGCAGACCATAACACCGAATCGCTCATCCAACAAACGATTAAGCTGCTGGCACCCACCGACGATCCGCAAATGCTAGGTCGACTCGGGCCCTATGAAGTATCTGGCATCATCGGCGCTGGCGGAATGGGTATTGTATTGAAAGGTTGGGATAAGCCTTTGAATAGGGTGGTGGCCATCAAAGTCATGTCACCCCATCTAGCCACTAGCGGCGTGGCCAAAACCCGCTTCCTCCGCGAAGCCCAAGCGGCCGCTGGCATTGTGCATCCCAATGTCATCGATATCTATGGAGTCGCCGAACATGAATCGATTCCGTACTTGGTGATGCCTTATGTTCGTGGCCATTCCTTACAAAAACGCGTTCAAGAACAAGGTGCTTTACCAACCGAAGATGTGGTTCGCATCGGATTACAAGTCGCTTCTGGACTTGCTGCCGCTCATGCCCAAGGCATCATCCATCGCGACATCAAGCCGGCCAATATCTTGGTTGGAGACGGCATCGATCGTATCGTCATCACCGACTTTGGCTTGGCGCGAACGGTCGACGATGCATCGTTAACTCGTTCCGGGACAGTTGCAGGCACTCCGCAATATATGTCTCCCGAACAAGCTCGCGGTGAACGGATCGATGAACGCTCGGATCTTTTCAGTCTCGGAAGTGTGCTCTATTTTCTCTGCACAGGACATTCTCCATTTCGATCGGAGACCCTCTACGGAATTTTGCACCGAATTGGCACCATCGACGTACGCGATATACGTGAAGTTCAACCTTCGGCACCAGCTTGGTTGCAAAATTTAATTCGTCGACTTCACTCACCCCGCCCAGAAGATCGATTCGACTCTGCCATAAAAGTGGCTCAACTGCTCGAAAAATGTTTGGCGCATTGCCAGCATCCGCTCAAACATCAAATCCCCGATGAGTTGCTGCATTCAACTGTTACAGATCCAACAACCCTTCGTCGTAACACGCCATCGTTTCGCCGGGTGCTTCTCTGGAGCATACCAGTACTCTCGTTGAGTGCAGTACTCGTGTGGAACGTCTGGCCCCGCAACATAAATCCTCCCGCCTCACTTACCGAGACGGCAGTTTTCCCTCCCCCCAGTTCACGTGCGAACGACGATTCCAACACAACTAATATCGCCGCTGAAAGTCCACGGTTACCTACTCCCGAAGCACAAGACAAACCGGAAGCCAGCACGAATGCAGCGACTGGTCCACTTTATCGATTTGAAATGGGTAAGTCTGTCGGCTATTTGCTTACTCTCGTTGGTGCTGAACCAGATAATGCAACTCGCTATGTGCACGGCATCATCTTGATAAAGCCATTTGCAATCAGCGAACAAAGATTAGAGCTAGCTGTTTCAACCTATCTTGAAACCATCAATCCGAGCTCATCAACCGTCAATACAACGGGCTATGAAAGCTTGACAGCCATGATCGCCATAGATACGTCAGGCAAGCCAATCGAACAGCCGCGCGAACTCAAACTGCCATACGATTTAGGCTCACCCCTTCATTATGTTCTCCCCGAACTCGATCTCGTTGCTATTCCACAATTTGAATCTGGCTCGCGCAAAGTATCACTGAGAGGTGATCCAGGGGGTGAGTATCTTTTCGATGTAGACAATGGTCAAATCGTTTCTTTTCAATGGGACTCTTGGTGGCCAACAGCAGAAGGCCCGACCACAGAAAAAACCGCGTACCATTTGGAAACGATCCAACTCAGCGAAAGTGAAACACAAGAGTGGTTGGCACTAGAAGGTAACTCTCCCCAGTATCGGCGTGCACCTATTGAACTATCGAAGCGCGAACTTGACAATTGCACTGCAGATCTCAATCAACATCGCCGTGTTGTTTTTTGGCTCCGCAGACTCGACCAAAATCTAATCAATCCCTATTCGGATGAATTGATTGCAGCCTTACAAGACCTAACGCAACACACACATCCACTATACCGGTCACTCGCTCAGAGACTCATCGATAAGATTCCCCAAGAGCGACAGAACCCATTTCAAGAAATCGAATAAGAAACGCATCTCAAGAATACACCAATGCCTGAAATTCGATTTTATGCAGTGAAGAGAGACCTAAATCTCCTTTTCGAGATCATGTTTACCGAACTTGGATTAATCGCTTTTGAATTGGTCTCCGAGCCAGGCTGCACACTTAAAAGTTTTCAAACCACTCAGGAACTTGGCAGCCACTTTCGCTACTGTAGTAAGAGCAGCAATTTTCTGTGGTGGGATCCGAGCAGTATGTCCCCGAAAAGACCTCTCAAACAAAAATTGAATCCCGATTTATGTGACGGGCACACCTATCGCTACGCAGCAGACTTTGCCCTAATTCAAGTTGAAACAGGAATCATGCGATCGAAGATGACCACTCCCAGCGAATTCTCGCTCATCACCGAAGACTACTATCGGTCCATCGGAGGACGAGCCAAGCTGAATTGGCCAACGATAAACCGTAAGTTCTCACAAATCCGCCAGACGATTGAACGACATTCGGTGGGTAAGGTAGATGGCTGTTGGGTTATGACCGATGCCTTTGCCTCCCTAAGCGAGGGCGGCCTATTCACAGAGTCTATTCGAGAAGGCTTCGATTGTTTCAAGAAACAACATGTAAAGCTATTGAAACGAACCAAGTAGCAACAACCATCGAAACAAAGAACAACTACACGACATTCTTTAACGCACATAACTAGACTACACACCAAATGACGAACGCCAAATTTGACTTACATCTTCCAGGCCTCATCAAGATCCTGGCAGAGAATCTCTACTCGGATCCGCGAGTTGGCCTCCGTGAGTTATTGCAAAATTCCCATGACTCGATTTCGCGCAGGCAGATAGAACAACCGAAATGGCGCGATGCTCCCTCGATACGTATCCACGTCAACAAAACCAAGAACACCATCGAGATACAAGACAATGGCTCGGGCCTAACGCGTGAGGAGACGGTCACCTACCTAGCAACCATTGGTCGTGGCTACACCCGCGAACTTCGCGAACGGCTCGCGTTTGAAGATACCGAGCGATACAACGCACTCATCGGACAATTCGGCTTGGGTTTCCTTAGTGCGTTTCTGCTGGCAGAATCCGTCGAAGTGGAAACGCTTTCCTATAAGCCCAAATCAACTCCTGTCCTCTGGAAAAGCCAAGGGAGCGAATCCTACCAACTAAATGAAGGGGAACGTACCGAAATCGGTACAACGGTCCGCTTAAAGCTCAAGCCGGCGATGCGGTATCTGGTGAATGAAAGCACACTCGACGAACTGGTAAAGCGATTTGCAGATCTGCTAACACATCCCGTCTATGTTTCAACCAATTCCCATCGTTCCAATTCGGGCATCGCGCCTTGGAATGCTGAGAATATTGCCGAGAGCTTACAAGAATTCCTGACATCGCGAGGAAATGACGATGAACCTTTATGGTTCATGAGACTCACCGACCAAACTTTATCGCTCGAACAAGAAACAATTACCGTCCCGCTAGCAGGCATCATTTACATCCCACCGCGTTCGATTGCTTCCGTCCAAGAGCATGGCGATGCTATGGTTTTCATTCGCAACATGTTCATTCGCGAAGGAGATCGAAGATTACTCCCGCGTTGGGCTCGTTTTGCCCGAGCGATCGTTGAGTCGCCGATGCTGACGCCGACAGTCTCACGCGAAGATATACATGAAGATGAAAATCTTAACTTGGTAACTCAAGCGATCGAACAACAGTTCTTGGCGGCATTCGATCAATTGAGCCGTGAACGCTCGTCACGATGGAACCAGATTCTGGACGCTCATGCCAATTTGATCATGGCCTGGGGAGCTGAGAATCGCGACTTCTTCAATCGCATTGTTAAGCGAGTCAAACTCCCGACATCGCGCGGACAACTTACGATTGGTGAATATCTAAAACAAACCAAATCGAAATCGATCTATTTCCAAGCGGATGAAACGCCCCGCTTGAGCGATCAAGTGCTGCTCGAAGGTTGCGGCAAGCCTGTCATCGATGCGACTTGGTATGGAATCCTCCCGTTCCTTGAACGCTATGAAGCGGAGAACAAAGGGGTAAGACTTGTCCAGGCGGACACCGATATCCCCTCCTTGATTCGCACTGTTAAAGATAAGAAATTCCAAGCGTTTTTGGGCTGCTTTAAAAACTCTCCCTATAGCGTTCAAATTGGCGAATTCGAACCCGCCAGCTTACCCGCAGTACTGGTTTTCGATCGCAACGCGGAATTTCTGCGTCAAGTCGCTGAACGTGACGAGGACCTCGCACTTCCCCCCGGAGTCGAAGCTTTACTCGATAGCTGTGCTGAGGAGATGCAGGCCGATGGGCAAACCCCACAGGGAACACTTTACCTCAATGCTAAATCTTCGCTCATTAACAAGCTTGCCAAACAAGCTCAAAATGACACTTTGAATGACACTGCGTTTCAACTACTCTACCAAGCGGTTCGCCTATTCTCTGATCGCCAAATGGATGCCAAAAGGTGCATGGAAGTTTGGGCGGACCTCTGTAAATCCTTGGAGACACTTCTCAAATGACCGATGTCTTTGATTGGTACGAAGAATATCGTGACAAGATCTATGAAGACGATCGTTACACGCATCGCCATGTACAGATGCTCGACTTCTTTGACGATTCAATGATCGATGAAGACGATCTGCGTCACAACATTGCCTGTTTGCGCAAAGCGAGGCGTCTCAGCGTAGCTTTGGGAGAAGATCTATTTACTCTCTGGTGCGATGCATTTTTGGGTGGTGAACTCCACAGCCTCGGTGAATATAAAAAGTCTCGCGAAGTACTCTCTGACGCAGTACTTCGCGCCCGCAAACCGATCTATGCTAACACACCTCAACAACTGATAGTCCATGTCTACTTGGCTACCAGCTTTGTGATGACAGATCCGATTGGTTTTGAAAAAGAAATCCGCGAACTTTGCCAGTTCGTTTCCAAGAACAAAGGCGAATGTTGGGAACACGAGTCTCGTGCCCTTGAACTGATCGCTTTCTTGGAGGTCGAACGTCGTGACCAAAAGGCTGCTGAAGCCGCAACAGAAAAACTTCAAGAGCACGTAAGTGTTTACTTCGAAAGCGGACGACATTGGCTGCTGAGTTACAATCAAGCGAAAGTCGCCATGAGAAATAAGGATTGGGATGCGACCATTCGTTATTCCGACGAAGGCATGCTCGACCCAGACCTCTGCAATGAACCGAAGAAGTCGTTTCATTTTTTACGAGCCTGTGCGTTAGCAGCCTTAGGAGACAAGAAAGCGGCCAAGAGCCTCTTTCGCAAAGGAACAAACATTCGTCGCGACATCCCCGATGCAGATGATTACATGTTTTGTGCCATATACTGGATAATTCTTGGTGAACTGCAGACGGCGATCGACCTACGAATCTCCGAATTGAAGGAACTCAAATCCAAAGGCCGGCATTGGGAACAATACAAAGCCACGGTCCACTTAGCACAACTTTATGAAGCCATCGGCGATACCCGCAACATGAACCGCTGGAAGCGAGCCGTGGAGAAGTGCCTTACAAACTTTAGAAACCCGAAGGCAATCTTAGCGATCGACCTTCACCGCGAATTCACACTCATTACTTCGGAATTTCTCCGCTCATGAAAATCAAGACTCGTAAACTCTCTGACAAAGACCTCAATGACTTCGAAGTGAATCTGCTCACCAGCATCAAAGCAGATGGCTGGCAACTTAATGCCATCAGCGAAGAAGATCCTTTACCGAATTGGGCTTACAGCATTGGCATCTATGCGAAGTATGGCCAACCTGAATTGATTCTCTTCGGTCTCGATTTCGAACCGATGTATCAGATCGTTGCCCAATACATCGAATTGATCCAAGAGGGCTTGGTTGTCAAAGATAAGCTCGCCATCGAAGGATTGATCGAAAAGTACACATGTGTCGTTCGCAAGGTACAACCTAAGTGGCGTGAGAAATTGCTTCTGTCAGCGAATTGGTACTATCACTACCAAGACTATCCTGCCTTGCAATGCTTCTGGCCCGATAAGAAAGGGCTCTATCCGTGGCAGGATGGATTCAACCGCCGCATGCAAAAACTGCAGCCATTATTGTACGAACGAACCGCCGAAAAGACGTTGCTCCCAGAAATCTTCGTCGATGAACCTTGGAAGTTTGATATCGGTCCCGACAGTGCCTGCTTTACCAGTCAGTTCGTATTGGCAGGCTCACCTATTACTTACGCCAGCCGTGACTTTGATGGTGATTGGCAATTCCACGGTGATGAAGACATCAGCGAAGCCGAGCCGAACATGGTTGGGTTGGGCTGCATGATAGAGTTAGATTCCAGCCTGGAAGAATTGCATGATTTGCCGCGCGGCTGGGGAGCAGATCGCAAGACACCTCGCCACAAGTGGCAACGATTCAAGAATAACCCTTTCCCTGATTACGACAGCAACGGCTATTACCTCGAAGATGCCGTCGAACTAGCGCAAACGCGTTCTGAGTTGAAGCCACCTTCGGAAGCACGTCGCGAGAAATGTCGTCCTGGAGATTGCGTAAAACTTCTATTCCGCTTTGCCAAAGAAGACGCCAAACGCAAAGAAGAACAGACGGAATCCTTGTGGGTCAAAATCGTTAACTTCGATGAAAATCAAATAACTTATGCCGGCGAGATCATCGATACTCCACATCACAAGAAAGCCAAGCCAGGCGATCGCCTCGAGTTCCATCCACTGCACATCGCAGAGATACGCAAAGGAAAAAGCAAGTAGCAAATAGGCTGTGTACAGCAAGTCCCTTCGTATCGCACCTCACCGTTTGTTCGCGCGCTCTATCTTAATACGGCTTACATGCGAGTAACCGACTTGCGCAACACACCGTGGAATTGACGCGTCGTCGCGCCTTCTCTCGTTTTGCACGTCATCTCCACGGTGTGTTGCGCGAATCGGATGATCGGCCTGTGAATCCGTGCAAAATGGAACATCAATTCCGGCCGCACATCTTCGCATGATGTGATTCGCTTCACACACCCAGCATCCCCCGCCACAACGTGACGACTTGTCGCAGCCTGCCAATTACCCAATACCATACATAGACATCCAGATGTCCATATTATAGATTCGAGGTCAAAGGATGCGAATTTCCCGCCCTAAATCCCACCAGATCGATTGGAATAACTCTATGAGTACAGTGATTCCGCCCCATCCAGACCAGCTCGAAATCGACCTCGAAACCGCCGAAGTCATGTCCGATATCGCCCATCCAGATGGCGAGTTGCTGGAAGGTAAGGTTTTGAAGCAGCAACAAGCGAAGCATTTGGGCGTAGACTGGGGCGTGGCGTTATGGATTGGTGCCATTCATCTCGGTGCCCTAGCTGCCCCGTTTACGTTTTCCTGGACCGGTTTGTGGGTCATGCTGGGCCTGTATTTTCTCACCGGCTGCATCGGTATCTGCCTGGGCTACCATCGCCTTTTGAGCCACCGCAGTTTTGAGACCTTTCGACCGATGCGGTGGTTAATCGCTTGGGTCGGAGGACTTGCGGGAGAAGGCTCTGCCATTCACTGGTGCGCCAATCACCGCATTCATCATGCGAAGAGTGATCACACCGGCGACCCGCATTCACCGCGTGAAGGATTCTTATGGAGCCATATGCTGTGGTGCATGCAACGTTCAGATCCAAAAGAACGCCGAGCGATGCATGAGCGTTGGGCTCCCGATCTATTGCGTGATCCCGTTTTACGTTTCTTGGATACGACCTTTTTGTTGTGGCAGTTTGTGGTTGCCTTCGCCTTAGCGGGTATCGGCTATGCGGTCGGCGGAGCCTACATGGCGGCATCTTTTGTCGTGTGGGGCGTTTTCGTTCGCATGGTGGTTGTGTTACATGCTACCTGGTGCATCAATTCGGTGACTCATGTCTGGGGCTATAAAACCTACGACAATGACGACGATAGCAAGAACCTGTGGTGGGTTGCCTTGTTTACCTTTGGTGAAGGTTGGCACAACAATCATCATGCGTACCAGAAGGCAGCCAACTATGGCCATCGCTGGTGGGAATTTGACACCACCTATCAAGTCATTCGCTTAATGCGTATTGTCGGCTTGGCTTGGTCGATTGCTCCGATTCCTCAAAAGGCATTGCAAATTCTTGCCAAGAAACGCATCGCCAAACAGCGTTAGCAAGTGTAGGTGTAGGGTGTAGGGTGTGTGCAGCAAGTCCATTCCTGCCACACCTCACCGTCTGTACTCGCGCTCGATCTCTAACGAGGTTGACACGCCAAATGACCGACTTGCGCAACACACCGTGGTGTTGACTCGTCGTCATGCCTTCTCTCGTTTTGCGAGTCCTCTCCGCGGTGTGTTGCGCGAATCAGGTTATCGGCTTGTATGCCGGTGTAAAATGGCATATCAAATCTGATGGCAAATCTGTGTAAAATGGATTCGCTTCACACACCCTACAAATGCCAACTCCCTCGGATCACCTCCATGAAACTCTCTTGCCCGCTTTACGTTGGAACATGCCTGCTCGTCGTCTCAATCGCAACCGAGTGTTTCGCGCAAACCAAACTCACTGCTGTTTCTGCACCGGCACGACTGCAATTACCAGGTGAATCGCTCACGATCCAAGATCGACCTGCATTTATTTACATGCCCGAAGAATCGAAGCGTTCAACACCACAACCATGGATTTTCTACGCACCCACATTACCCGCCTATCCCGATGAAGCGGAACGTTGGATGCACGAAAAATTTTTGGCAGCGGGTATCGCAGTCGCCGGTATTGATGTCGGTGAAGCCTATGGCAGCCCATTGAGCCATCCAACTCTCAACGCGTTCTATGATGAGCTCACCACAAAACGGGGCTTTGCCAAGAAACCATGTTTGTTCGGTCGCAGCCGTGGAGGACTTTGGGTCAGTAGCTGGGCGATCGCTCATCCCGACCGAGTCGCCGGCATCATCGGCATCTATCCTGTCTATGACTTTCGCACCTACCCTAAAATCGAAAACGCGGCTTCAGCTTATGGAGTTACTGCAGAAGAGCTCACACAACGCAATGCCGAACTCAACCCAATTGAACGCATCGATGTACTCGTCAAAGCCAAAATACCCATCACGATTATCCATGGCGACAACGATGTGGTCGTGCCGCTGAAAGAAAATTCGCTGGAACTCCAGCAAAGATACGAAAGGGAAGGGGAGGGGGCCTTGGTTAAACTCATTATTGCCAAGGGCCAAGGGCACAACTTCTGGGAAGGTTTCTTCAAAGAGCAACAGCTTGTCGATTTCGCCATCCAACACGCCCGCGCCGGTGCGAAGTCGTTGTAGGGCGTGTGCTGCAAGTCCCTTCCTGCCACACCTCACCGTTTATGAAACTGATCCATCTCTAACGCGGTTGACACGCCAAATAACCGACTTGCGCAACACACCGTGGAGTTGACGCGCGTCGTGCCTTCTCTCGTTTTGCACGTCCGCTTCACGGTGTGTTGCGCGAATAGGATTATCGGTTCGTATTCTCGCGCAAAAAGAGATGTCAAAGCTGATGGAGCATCGTTGTAAGATAGATTCGCTTCATACCCTACAATGGCAAATATTGACATCAAACGGGCGATCAAGAATAATGTCGAGCAAGGAGAAAAACTATGGGCTCGACATTAAATCTATCCCTAACAGACGAATTGCGGGCTTTTGTTGATACCCAATCGGGCGACGGAACTCTGTATGCAACTCCCAGCGAGTTCGTTCGCGACCTCATTCGCAAACATAAACAGCAAATGGAAGCAGATCGACTTCGCGTTGGCGTTATTGAAGGCCTGCAAGATGCCGCCCAAGGACGAGTAAAGCAGTTTAAGGGCAACGTTCGCGACTTGATGAACAAGAGACGCAAGTAAATGGTCAAAGGGAAGAAACCCAAGATCTATCTTACCGATCGCGTCATTGCCGACCTCCAGGAAATCGAGTCTTACACCATTACCAAATGGGGGACCAAGCAAGCGGCAAAGTATCTTGACGCTTTCGATCATTTCTTTCAGTTGATTGAATCCGAACCAGGGATACTCTCTCCCGTTCCAATGATCGACTCACTGCTAACACATACAGTCGAAGCCCATATCGTCGTTTGCACTCGCTGGAGGAATGATGTTTTGGTACTCACCATCGTCCATTCCAGCCGGGACGTTATCATTCATCTACACAACTTACTTCCCACACTCAGAATCGAAGTCGATGCGCTCAAAAGACAACTGCCGTAGGGTGTATGCAGCAAGTCCATTCCTTCCACACCTCACCGTCTGTACTCGCGCTCCATCTCTAACGCGGTTGACACGCCAAATAACCGACTTGCGCAACACACCGTGGAGTTGACGCGTCGTCGTGCCCTCTCGCGTTTTGTACGTCCTCGCTACTACAATTGCACGTCCGCTCCACGGTGTGTTACGCGAATCGGGTTATCGGCTGGTTTACTCGCGCAAAAAGAAATATCAAAGCTGATGTAGCATCGTTGTAAGATAGATTCGCTTCACACCCTACAACTACTTCAATGGCATGCCTGGTTCGGTCTTGCCATTAGTGGTCAAGATCTGAAAATGATGTACGCCAGCAGCAAAAGGATGCTCACTGGTCCAGACGATTTTCTTGTCCGCATTCACCTCAACCATCGAAACACCTTTCATCGCCGCATGACTGCCGACAACGGTATTCCCACTGGCCAAACGTTGGCAGCCGCAAGGATCTTTGAACAGCCCATTCACATCTTGATTGTTCACCTGCCACACAATCTCACCCGCTTGATTGATCTCGATGACTTTGTTGCCATGCGTCAATGAGATCAACGTATTGCCATTATCCAAACGAATCGCCGTAAATGGCCAATTCTCTGCGGGCCCGCCACCGATCGATTCCAAATCGGTCTTGAATGTTCGCACCACTTCGCCATCAGGCGAATACTCTTTTACAGCGAACGCCAACAAATGTGGCACCAGATAATTACCGTTACGCAACTGTCGCGCCATTCGAGTCTGCATGTGAGCATTGTCGGTTTCAGGCTGCAATGGAAATTCATTGCGAATAACTTTTGCCTCACTGTCAAACTCTAACAAGCGCGGCTTTGCCCCTAACTCGGTAATCAACGTGTTACCGTTGTATAGTTTCTGAGCTGTGCCGATTTCTTTGTTAGCAGGATCAAGCGCATAACTCCACAACTGCTTGCCAGCGCGATCCACTTCTTCAACTCGATTGCTGTAAGCCAAAAGCACATTACCGTTGGGCAACACGAACCCATCGCGAGATCCACCAGCGTACTCCCAAATGACTTGATCGTTTTCGTCGATAATCGCCGTCTTGCCTCCCAACACCAAATACGAATGCTTGATGATTTCTTGAGCGACTAACATCGGCGTGAGACTACCCCAAACGATGATGGCAACTGCGCAGCGACAAAGCAGGTTCTTCATGGGAAAGCTTTCTGAAATGAGATGAGCTGGAGGGGAGGGACTTAAATGGTGTGGATACAGACATACAACCACTGCGGGCGAACTAGACAGAGGACTGTCGAGCAACACAGGAATCGGAACTCGACAGGGGACTGTCGAGCTACGTCGGGATCGGGAGACGACAGGGGACTGTCGCTTTACGATCGGAATTCGGCAGAGGACTGCCGAGCTACGACTGCATCGCTTTGCGAGTGGCAGCTAGAACGGCTTCGCGCACCGTAGCCAGATTACCTTCCAGAAATGCTCCTGCAGCTGCTCGGTGACCACCGCCACCAAAACTGCGAGCAAGTTGATTGCAATCGACATGACAACGGCTGCGAAAACTGATCTTGAATCCACCCTTAAGCTGTTCGATGAAAATCAATGCAACTTTCGTACCCGAAATAGCCAAGGTCAAGTTAATAGCATCTTCAGTATCCGAAGGGAGAGCACCTGTCTCGCTAAAATCTTCCTTGAGCACGTAAGTATGCATCAACGTGCCATCAAGCTCTGATTCAGTTCGAGACAAAATGCGGCCACGCAAGCGAACACGCCCCAGAGTGTCGCGTTCGTATAAATCGCCATAAATTGCGCTCGGGCTCGCGCCCGCTTCCACCAAATCGGCAATCACGCGGTAAGTGTCCGATGTGGTCGACGCAAAACGGAACCAACCTGTATCGGTCGCAACAGCAGCATACAAGGCAGTCGCCATCGCCTTGGTAATCGGCACCTTGAGATGTTGAGCAAAGCGAGTCACCAGCGAACCGGTGGCCTCAGAACTGGTGTCCTTAAAAAACTCCGCGCCAAGTTCATCTTCACCCACATGATGATCGATGACCAACTTGGCTCCCTTACTGCGGCGGAGCACGTCACCCATAGGGCCTAACTGGGCCCATGCGCTCGTATCCAAAATGATGATACATTCGGGTTTCAATTCGTCACTGCGAACATGCTCACCCAAAATTTGAATGGACTCGTGTGGATCCAAGAAGCTAAGACCAGGTGGCGTGGGATGTCCGTTGACGATCGTTACGTTCTTGCCCAGTTGGCGCAAGATCCCCGCCATTCCCAACTCACTTCCCAATGCATCGCAGTCCGGGCGAATATGACTGGTCAAAACAAAATTCTGAAATCCGGCGATTCTCTCCGCCAAACGATCCCAGTCGATACTCATAGGTACCATCACATTCCACTAAAAAACTCGTAAAACGAAGCGACACACGCGACCCAAATAGGACACACTCTTTTTTGTTGCCCTAACTATAGTACCCTCATCGCCGCATGATCACCAGCACCGAAGGGGAGGGGAAAGGGTGCTAGTCACTGAGGAAATTCAAGTTTTCCTAGACTTTTGCTAACTGGGCCGCCTGGGCGATATCACGCTGCAATTGCTCGCGCAGCTCTTCGACATTGGCGAAACGGCGAACGTCTCTAATTCGGTCCTGAAACTCAATACTCACGCTGTTCCCGTAAATGTCCCCCTGAAACCCTATCAAATGAGCCTCTACCTTCAAATGACTTTCGCCATAGGTTGGGTTCGGACCAATATGAACTGCGGCAGGATAAAATCGTCCCCCAACTTCGGCCATGGCGACATAGACACCGCTACCTGGAATCAAGGTTTCGACGTCGACTAAATTAGCGGTAGGAAATCCCAGATCGCGCCCACGCTGCGCTCCCACCCCTACACGACCTACAATGGAGTAGGGTGCAGTCAAGCAGCGATTTGCGGTCGCCACATCACCCCGTTGCAGTAACTCGCGCACCCGACTGCTGGAAACCACTTGTGACTCCGCTTGAGTCATGGCAACGACATCCAGCGTCATTTGATTTAGGGCTACCAGCTTTTGAAGTGTTTCGATATTCCCTTGCCGATCTTTTCCAAAGAAGAAATTTTCACCTTCAACGATCGCTTTGGCCTTTAGACACTCCACAACGATCTTCTGAAAAAACTCTTCCGCACTCCACTCAAGCGTCGAGCGTTGAGTGGGATAAGCAATAACCCAATCCACCCCCAATCGTCTCAACAATTCTGTCCGCCGCTCAAACGTTGTCAACTTAGGCGGCATGATATCGGGGCGCAACAGAGCTAGGGGAGCAGGATCAAAAGTCAAGACAACGGCGGGCCCGGCCACTTTTCGAGCCGCTTGCACCAGACGCTCGATAAGTTGTGCATGCCCACAATGAACACCATCAAAGTTGCCTATCGCCAAAGCTCCCTGCATACACGAAGAAGGTAAGCTCTGCATGTCGCGCAGCAATCGCTTCTCGTGATAGGTCGCACTCAATGTTCAGTCCTGTCTTAATCTGCTTGATCGGTTTTTGAATTTGTAGGGTGTGTGAAGCAAGTGCATCTTGCGTAACGTCCACACCAAACGTCATCTCGTTTTTCTATTTCGTTCGAATCCCAAAACAATCCCACTTGCGTAACACACAGTGTGTTGGACACCCCGTGCATTGGACGCACCGTGCATTGGACTCGCAGCGAGTTGGCCTCACCACCCGCAACAGACTGTTTTCACCATCGGGCTTTCATTATATACCGACTTCCGATTCTGGGGACGGCAATTCATCCTCCCTAACCGAACTGCCCTCGATATTGCCCAAAAGCTTGCGGTAAAGCGGCAATTATGTCTGTCGCGAGTACCGATTCGCCACCCAATTTGGAATGGGCGATATCGCCTGCGGCCCCATGCAGATAAACCCCTAATACGGCCGCGTCGAATGCCGAAAGCCCTTGACCGATCAACGCGGTGATGACACCCGTTAACACATCACCACTTCCGCCGCTGGCCATCGCCGGATTACCAGTGGTGTTCTCATAATGTTGTCGACCATCAGTTACCCACGTTCGATGCCCCTTGAGCACTAGGGTTGCCTGAGTTCTCCGCGCCAATTCAATGGCTGCGTTCTTCTGTCCGTTGCGATCCGCGCTCGACACGCCACTGAGACGTTGCATTTCACCTGGATGTGGTGTCAAGACGCGCGGGGCAGGGGAGGGGAGTCGGCTCCATGCAGAGTCAGCTGCCAAATTGTTTAAGCCATCTGCATCGAGCACAATGGGCAAGTCTGCCTCGCGCCAAACCTGGGACACCAAACGACACAAAGACTCACTTTGCCCCATACCTGGTCCGAGTGCAAAAACATCCGCGCGCCCTATCCATGCGTGAATTATGCTCCACGCTCTTTCATCCATCTTGCCTTGCTCATCAGGCAAAGCGATCACCATGTAGACGGGACAAAACTGCGCCACGGTTTCTAAACAACGATCTGGAACCGCCACGGTTGCTAAGCCAATACCGCTTCTCAAAGCACCTTGAGCAGCTAATGAAATAGCCCCACTCATACCGCGACCGCCGCCGATCAGCAATGCATGACCATAGGAGCCCTTGTGGCCTGTTGCCTCGCGTCTTGTGAACGATGGCAGTTGCGTGACCGACGGCGTCAGCGGAGTTATTTCCTCATTCATTGCTTAGCAACCTCGCTCTTTAATGCGTCGGCAAATCAACCCAGCCACGTAGCCCCCTTTGAATCCACCATCAATATTCACTGTGGTCACGCCTGCTGCGCAACTGCTGAGCATCGAGAGCATGGTAGTGATCCCTTGCAAGTTGGCTCCATAGCCAATACTGGTAGGTACTGCGATAACGGGAACTGAAACCAACCCTCCTACGACACTCGCCAAGGCTCCCTCCATGCCGGCCACCACTACCAGCACATCAGCTCGGCGAATCCAATCGAGTTTGGCGAGCAAGCGAAATGGGCCTGCCACACCGCAATCGATGACCTGAAAGCTCTGAAAGCCCATCCAGGCCAGCGTTTGGGCCGCCTCTTCGGCGATTGCGATGTCGGTCGTCCCAGCGGCCAGAATACCCACCAACGGCTCGGCGAGCCCCTGGGAGGCCTCAAGGGGCTCAGAACGGGGTAGGGGAGGGGAGTCTGCGGATGGATTTTTGGCAGAAAACGTGAAATTTCGCTCGTTTTCAATAGGGCGCTGGGCCAACCGCAGCGTGCGAGCTCGGGAATGGAAAAAATGGTGCTCAAATCGCCCAGAAACGGCGGCTGCAATCTCCCGGTCCACTCGCGTTACCAAGACTTCCTCGGTATCGAGCAGCAACCGCCGGGCAGCGATTTCGATTTGTTCAGCGGTCTTGCTTTGGCCGAAAATTACCTCAGGAAAACGGCACCGACGCTGCCGATCCCGATCAGCCATCACTCCACCCTCGCTGGACAACTGGGCAGCCAAAACCCGCTCCGCGAATTCGATCCAAGAAATGGTTCCAGCAGCAGCTTCGGCAGTCCAAGCGGCCACTTGTTGAGAAAATTCGGGGGAGGATTCTGGTTTCATCTCAGCTTTGATCCGTGGTTGTCAATTTTGCCATTCTGTCCCACAATTTGAATCCGTTGCGTTTTGGCAGATTTTTGGCAGTTTCAAATCGGGTATTACGTTTATGACTTCCTGTGTGTTGGCCTACTCCGGTGGATTGGATACGTCGGTCATTCTGGGCTGGTTGATGGAGAAAGGCTACGAAGTACACGCTGTGTATGTGGATCTTGGCCAACCTTGCGAAGACCGCCAAGCCATTTTAGACAAAGCAAAGAAGATCGGGGCTGCCTCCTCCCGAATTGTGGACGCTCGCGAAGAACTTTGTCGCGATTTTGCGTTTCCCGTTCTTTCCTGGCAAGCCAAGTACGAAGGGATGTATTTGCTGGGTACCTCCATCGCTCGACCTTTGATCTCGAAAGTCTGCTTGCAAGTTGCACGCGAAGTGGGCGCACGTGCTTACGCTCACGGAGCGACAGGCAAAGGTAACGACCAATGCCGATTCCAACTCGCTGCCGAAGCATTAGAACCAGGCATCAAGGTCATCGCACCGTGGCGCATCAAGGAGTTCCGTGATCGCTTCCCAGGTCGCACGGCGATGATTGAATATTGCGAACAGAACGACATCCCAGTCAAAGCCACAACTCGCAAACCTTACTCGTCCGACGAAAACTGCCTTCACATCAGCTATGAAGCGGGTTCGCTGGAAGAACTGGATGTGTGCGGTGTTGAACTGGTCGACTTCGGTATGACCATCAGTCCGCAAGAAGCACCCGACAAGCAAGAAGAAGTTGTTATCGCATTCGAGAAGGGCGTGCCCGTAGCAGTCAATGGCAAGAAGCTCAACGCACTTGATATCGTGCAAACACTCAATACCATTGGCGGACGCAATGGCGTCGGTCGAATCGACGTTGTCGAAAACCGATTTGTCGGTATGAAGAGCAGGGGAGTATATGAAGCCCCTGGTATGACCATTCTTTACTATGCAGCAGCCCAACTTGAACAGCTCACACTCGACCGCGATCTAACACACTTACGAGATCGCCTCAGCCCTGAGATCGCCGAAATGGTTTATTACGGCTATTGGTACCATGCCAAGATGGACGCGTTGATGGCTTTCATCCGTCAAAGCCATGAAGTGGTCACCGGCGAAGTTACGATCAAGCTCTACAAAGGCAACATCAATATTTCGAAACGCACTTCACCCCAGAGTTTGTACAAAGCAGATATTGCGACGATGGAAGGTGGCGGAAGCTATAACCAAGATGATGCTGAAGGCTTTATGCGCATTCAAGGCTTGCCAAGCCGCGTTCAAGCAAGCGTTCGCCCACGCCAATACTAAGCCGATCGCTGCGGCTCTCGGCGATCTCTACCACTGCACTTGTATCGGTGCCGTGCCTTAGAGACACCGAGGCTCAGAGACACCGAGGATTTGCGGGCATCCCATCACACTCAAAAGGTTCGTTCGATCGTTCGAACGAACCTTTTTTAACGTATCCATTCACCATCGTTAAGCACTTCGCCACCGCTGGGCGTGATGAGTGCACGAAACGTTGAGCCGGCAAGTCGTTCGGGCAAGATTGCCGATTTCCCATCAACGGTCGCCACCACTGCACCACCTTGATGATTGCCGCCTACCGAGTCCTTGCCTGCTGCATTGATTTGAAATTTCAACTTCGCCACATCGATATCGCCTGGCTGAGTCCACGACTGACCACCGTTGCGAACTTCGACGACGAGTAATGTTTGGTCGGTTGGGTCGGATACATCTTTGCTCGAAAGAGGCCCCGTCGGCGGAAACAATGTTCCACTCCCCGTAATCAAGACATAGTTGGCTTCACCTATCGAACGAGCATCGGGACTCGCTGGAGAGGCAAAGACCGCCGGCATCCGAGTCACTAAAGACATATTCTGTGCCGAATCCCATGGCTCAGCGTAATTGAAGTCCGCAGCTAGATCTTTGTGTCCCAAGAAAGGCAACAGCAATACACGCCAACTATAAAGTGGCTTACCCGTCGAGTCGTTAATCACCGGCGGTGGATATGTTCCATGGGTATCGCAATAGGCTTGAAGAGCGAGCGCGATCTTTTGCGCATTGTTTCGGCAACCGACCAGATCGCGTTGACGCTTCATCGACTTGAAGCCGGGCTGCAAGAAAATCATGCTCACTGCCAAGACTCCGAAAAGCACCGAGCCAAGTCCTGCCGAAATCCACATCTGCTTGCGGCGACTCCACGCGACGGGAGTTTGTGGCGATGAAGGGCTTGGCTCAGGAGGGGAGGGGAGGGGCCCCTTACCAGTTGAATCGGTCCTGGTTGGAAGCGTGATCATTCGACCGCAATTAGCACACGGCCCGCGTTGCCCCGCATACGCATCGTCGACCCACTTTTTGTCAAAGCAATGTGGGCAGATAAACTGAAAGGGCATGAGCCGGTGCTCCCTCAAAAAGATTCTCAAACTCGGCGAACTAACCGAGCTGCAGTTAGTATCGCTTGAACCATTCCTCCCGACTTAGCTCGACCTGTCCAGGCCAAATCAAAAGCCGTTCCATGGGCAACACTCGTTCGCACAATCGGCAACCCCAAGGTAATGTTGACCGCTTCAAACATATCCAGCAACTTCAGAGCGATGTGACCTTGATCATGATACATGGCGACCACCGCATCAAACTCGCCGTTGGCCGCTCGATACATCAAGGTATCTGTAGGGTAGGGGCCTTCGACATGCCAGCCCTGGCGCTGAGCCCAACGAACTGCCGGCGCAATGATTCGTTCCTCTTCATCTCCAAACAAGCCCCCTTCACCGCCATGCGGATTGAGCGCCGCGACCCCAATCTTGGGCTCGCGCGGCAGCCGTAATGCGGCCCGAATTCGTGAGAAACTCTGCTGAGCCAATTCAATTTTCTCGCACACGGCCTCCACCGTTAAATGCTCGAACACTTCTCGCAATGCCATGTGTAACGTGACGTGAATCACTCCCAGACCTGCCGGCCCACCGCGATTTTTTCCTCCTGGCGGCAAGTAGAGCATCATGGCAAACTGGTCGACGCCACATAGTTCGGCGAGTAACTCGGTATGGCCAGGCCAACGGTGGCCAGCTTCATGTAGAGCGACCTTATGCAAAGGCGCCGTCACGATTCCAGCTGCCGCGTTTTCCTGAACTAAACGCGTCGCTTTCACCAGACAATCGTAAGCGGCCTGACCACCACGGGCGTCGATTTGAGCCGGGATCAAGTCGTCTGCATCCTCGCTGCCGGTGGGTAAGCAACAGAGTACTCGACGGGATGCCCCCAGAGCTTCCTCTGTTTTTTCGATGCAACGAACCTCCATCGGCAATTTGAGCAGATCGACAGCCCGCTGCATGACGCGCGGCCGCCCCACAACCAACGGCTCACAAACCTGGTAAACCCGCTCGTCGTTTAATGCGCTCACCATTGTTTCTGGGCCGATCCCAGTGGGGTCGCCCATCGTGATTGCCAATATCGGCTTTGCCTCAGCCATTCAGGAGTGCTCGCTGTTATGATGAAAACTCGGTATTCGTAATCCCCATCATTGTAGAAGATTCTCGATCCTCGACGACGCCCATACTGTGAGGTTCCTTCCATGCGAGCGGTAGTTCAACGCGTTTCCCAGGCCCATGTAGCGGTAGAAGGAAACGAAATCGGGCGAATTGGCAGCGGATTACTCGTACTGTTGGGCGTCCAGAATGGCGACGCAGAAAAAGATGCTAGCTACTTGGCGGACAAGATTTCTGGACTGCGGGTGTTCGAAGATGGGGACGGGAAGATGAACCTTTCGCTGGAGGAAACGGGAGGAGCGATGCTGATTGTCAGCCAATTCACCCTTTTGGGAGATTGCCGCAAGGGGCGCCGTCCCAGTTTCACCGACGCCGCCCCCCCCTACCGAGGCAAACACGCTTTACGAACGGTTCTGCGAACTGGTGCGTCAAAAGAACATTCCAGTGGCCACAGGAAAATTTCAGGCCGACATGCAAGTGAGCTTAATTAATAATGGCCCAGTCACGCTGATCCTCGAATCACCCCGTGATAATAATTCTAGCAAATCATAACATTTCAAAGCCCTACCCGGCCTGCGCAGCGTCTGTCCCCGCATGCATTAATTTCAGCCAACCCGCGCGCAGCGCCTGTCCTCGCGTTCCGCCCACCGCCCGCCATTTGCTAGCAACACCACAAACGCCACCACAAGGTGCCTGGCACCTTATCGAACGCACAGCGGACATTGCTAGC
>JAFLCP010000210.1 GCA_017303505.1 Planctomycetota bacterium
AACAACAGAACCAGTGGTGCCAGTATTAACGGCCGAGCGATTTGATTTTGCCATTGCCAATATCATCACCTTGATCAGCGGCTTCGTTTTTTACATGACGGCCCTGATACTCTGGTTAAGAATTGGCCGCACGCACTGGAAACTTAAGTTAGCAGTTGTCTTGGCACCTATTGTCGCCATTGGAGTTGGTCTTGTTTTTTACAAACCTCTCGGCGTCGATTCCGAGTTGGTACCACGGTTTCGTTATCGCTGGGCAAAAGCCCCCAAGAGTTCTCAAGTAGCCCAAAATGAAAAGCCAACAGCGACCGATTCGCAAGCAGAGTCGCAGCTGACTAGTCCGCCACTGAATGGGACCCTGCCTAATGGATCTCAGCTTGCCGAATTGCAGGAAAAAGGTGCCCGCGATTATTCGGGTTTTTTAGGAGCGAATCGTCGAGCCTCTCTGCCTCAATTGCAGTTCATCGAGCCCAGCAGTTGGACAGAAGCGACTCCCGAATTGTTGTGGAAAAAAGAAATCGGTGCAGGTTGGTCCGCGTTTAGCGTTGTAGGCGAGATCGCAGTGACCTTAGAGCAAAAAGAAGATGCCGAAGTGTTGCAAGCTTATGCGCTGAACTCGGGGACGCCTCTGTGGAGCATTGAATGGAAAGCAATGCACTCGAATCCGCTGGGTGGATTAGGTCCTCGAAGTACGCCAGTCATTGTGGATGATGTGGTTTACGCACAAGGTGCTAACGGGCATTTCGTGGCTGCTAAATTGCAGACCGGCGAGAAGTTGTGGGATAAGGAGTTATTGGAATTAGCTCAAGCCAATGTGGACGATGCCATTAAAGAAGTGGCTTGGGGACGTTCTTCTTCGCCGTTAGTGATTGATGGAAAGGTGGTGATTCCACTTGGAGGCGCTGCCAGTAATGTTTCAACGTTGATTTGTTTTGATGCCATTACGGGCGAAGAAAAGTGGCGTTCAGGCAAGCAACAAGTCAGTTATGCCTCGCCAACATTGATGGAGCTAAACGGAGTCAAACAAATTGTCTCGGTCAACGACCATACGGTGAGCTCGCATCGATTAGAGGATGGCGAAGTATTATGGAATGCAGATTGGCCTGGAGCCAGTAATGGTCCAGCTAACGTTTCGCAACCGGTCGCTATAGACCAGAAGCGAGTTTTGTTATCCAAAGCGTATGGCAGTGGCGCAAAAATGCTGAATATCGAATTGGATACCGACGGAGTATGGAAAGTTTCTACGCTTTGGGAAAACGCAGCCGTCTTAAAAACGAAGTTTACAAATGTTGTTGTTCATAACGGTTTTGCTTACGGTTTGAGCGATGGCATTTTGGAATGCGTTGATCTGAACAATGGTGAGCGAAAATGGAAATCGAAACGCTATCGACATGGACAAATCATGTTGGTTGGCAGTGACTTGTTGATCGTTGCCGAAGATGGAAGCGTGGCCATCGGCGAAGCCAATCCCGATAAGTTTGAGGAAGCCTTTCGTTTCCAGGCGATTGAAGGTATGACCTGGAATAATCCAGCTTTGGCGGGCAATCTTCTTTTGGTACGCAACGGCGAGCAAGCCGCCTGCTATCGATTGCCTGTTAAGGGAATCGCATCGAATCAAAGCCATGAGTCACTCAATTAGTCGGGGAACTTGATTTGGATTCGCCTTTAACTCGACATGGTATTCATTCCTGGCCTAGTGACGAAGAAACACACGAGTTTAGTCGTCGCGGGCTCGATATTTTGGTTGTCGCTCCTCATCCCGATGATGCCGAACTAGGGATGGGAGGCGGGATTGCGCGTTGGATCGAACAAGGGAAACGTGTCGGAATTCTTGACTTAACCAATGGAGAGCCGACGCCATTTGGTACCGTTGAAAAGCGGGCCGCCGAAACATCACAGGCGAGTAAGATTCTCGGCATCCGGTGGCGATGGAATCTTGGTTTGCGCAACCGCTTCGTCGAACCGACACTCGAAGCTCGCCATCGGCTAGCCGGTTTTTTTCGAGTGGTACGACCGCGCTGGATATTTGCCCCATATTGGGATGACGCACACCCTGACCATATCGCAGCTACGCAGTTGATTGAGGCAGCTCGGTTTTGGTCCAAGTTATCCAACAGCGATCTGGCTGGAACGCCCTATCATCCAGAGCGTATTTTTTATTACTACTGCATTCATCTGAAGATCGTCCCACAGCCTGCTTTCGTATTCGATATCACGTCGACGTGGGAAAAGAAATTCGCTTCGATTAAAGCTTATGAAAGCCAATTCATCACAGGGCGTGAGAGTCTCGATCCTCAACCGATCGATCGTTTTCGCGATGAAGCCGCTTATTGGGGCAAGATGATTGGTACAAAGTATGGTGAGCCTTATACCACTAAAGAACCGCTGGGCTTAAATGATCTTAGCGGTTTGTTGTAAACCGGTCGTTCGGTCACAGAGTTAGGACGCATTCTTCGCTCGAGGATGCGCTTTTTCATAAACCTCTTTGAGGTTGGCCGTGCTTAGATGCGTGTAAATTTGAGTGGTCACTAGACTCTTGTGGCCTAAAAGCTCTTGCACGCTTCGAATGTCGGCTCCGCGATCCAACAAATGCGTGGCAAAACTGTGACGCAGTGTGTGAGGTGTCGTTCGCTGATCGAGTCCCGTGAGCTGAATGTATTTTTCCAACATTCGAGCGACACTCCGCGTTGTAAGGCGTCGGCCAAAACGATTGACGAATACCGGTGCAGTTTTGCCCGTTGGCTCTTTCGGGGATCGTTCGCGATGGTAAGCGTATTTGTGCAATGCGGCGATCGCAAATCGACCCAAAGGACTCATGCGTTCCTTGCGGCCTTTACCTCGAACGCGGGCTAACCCTTCTTCGAGATCGATATCTCCATCGTTGAGCCCCACAACTTCACTAACACGCAAACCAGCCGAGTACATCGTTTCCAATATGGCCCGATCTCTCAGCCCAAGCACATCATCGCGCGGCGGGGAGTTGAGCAGTCGCTCTACTTCGTCGCTAGTTAAAAAATGAGGTAGTTTTCGTTGACCACGAGGATTGCGAAGAGGCTTGGCTGGGTTGGTTGTAGCCAACCCTTGACGTTGGGCGAACTTATAGAAGCTTCGCAACGAAGCCAACTTGCGAGAGATACTGGTGCGAGCATAGCCCGCTTCGTGGAGAGCGGAAACATAGCCACGCAAGTCGCGCGGGGAAATGTCATCCGGCTTCAACGCAGTCTTCCCTTGTTGTTCCAATAGGAAGTCGGCTAAATCGATGAGGTCTTCACGATACGATTTGATCGTGAGTGTCGAAGCGTTTTTTTCGACATCTAAGTAGCGAAGAAATTGCGCGATCTCGGCATGCATCGTACGCAAACCTCGCTATGATTCGACGACCCAATCTGCTGATATCAAGATGTGGGGAGGTTGAAACGACGGCTGCGATTTGGAGCACTTGCGGGTGCAATGGCAGCGCTCATCGCTTCAATGGTCGCGTCATCGGATGGTGGAATCGTTTGACGAACTTTTTGTCCCAGCACCGCCGCATCATACCATGAAAAACTTAGTTCAGGATCAGCCGCGAATCGACCTAACATTCTCAACGTTTCGGTGCGACGTGAATCGTCGAAGAGGAAGATATATTTCTCTTCCCCTTTTACCAATGCTAGCACGTTGATTTCTTGTCCCATCGCCAGCCTCCTTGCCGTCCCCTTGCCACCTGAGGTTTTGAGGGGAAATTGTTCTTGGTTTACCCTGAGTCCTTCTCCGCACAGGCATCGAACCTCTCGTCGCACTTGCCAGCATTGTCGTTTGCCAGCAAAGCTAGAGGTGTCGAGTGATTGCGATGCAATCGTTCCAGTCCTTATCGCTGGTATCGGCCAATTGGCCAGCGGAAAATCAAGCGGCTTTCTAGCTCTCCGCCGCGAGAACTCAGAGTTTCCGTGAGATGTAAATGGCAGCAAAAGCGTATAAAGTCTTCGCTGCGTTTGAGATACGCTTGCCAGCCAGACGCTCGAGCGTCATCTCGGAAGTAATAATAATCTTCTAAGCGTCTGGTGATATCTTCGTCATTACCGTTATAAGCTCTCGTGTGGCTGATGATGGGTTCGTACTGGACCATCGCTTTAGGGGGCTGGGTGCGAGGTGGATCAGGCACAAAGCCTTTGGGATCGGGCCAGTTTTCAGGAAGGCCTTCTTGAGCCGGGAATTCGGCTGCGGCCTGCACAACACCTTGTTGGTTGTTGTTATTGGGAGTTGAGGTAAGGTTTTCGGGTTGGGTGACGGGAGGCTTCGGAGGTTCGCTGCCGTCAGCTGGCCCCTCGGAGTCGTCGCCTGGATCTTCCAAAGCTTCTTGCACCAAAGCAAATTCTGCGGCTAGCTGTTCTGCGGCTTCTAATTCCGCCTGTTGCTCCTCTTCCTTTGCCTGCATTGCAGGATCTTCCCAATAAGGGGTTTGGGTTTCGAGTTGCTTCTTCGCTAATTCGCGTTCTGCTTCTAATTTGATCCAGTTCGGGATCTTCTTTTCCTTTTTGGTGCCCCAAGGTAACCCATAGCCGACTGGAATAGGATGGAAGGCAGGATTAGCTGCATACCAATTGACTCGCATGGTCAAGCGGGGAGGATAGTAGGCGTCATAGTCGGTTATTGCGCCAACCAAAACGGCGTCAGCCCCCACAAAACGGGCAAATTCTTGGAAGTCGCTGGCGGTACGGGGTTCGCGTCCAAAAGCGATCAGCGCGTTTTCAATTACGCCGACTGGAAGTGCCTCAAACCCAGGTATAGTCTGAACTTCGTTGAAGTAGGCCAAAGCGACAGAGGTCCCATCCAATGTTGGATCGGTGCTTTGATTGTAGAAGGGAAGAATGGCAACCCGGGTGATTTGCGGAAATGGGTTGGAATATTGCGGTTTACGACGAACATCGGGAATCAGGCTACAGCCGCTCAACGCGATGACGCTGAGGTATGCTACGATGATAGCAAGTGGAGAGATTTTGGCTGGCCGGTTGCCGAACATGGGACGTTTCGCGTAAGGGGTTAAAATAGAAAGCAGCAAGAGCAATCCGGAGATTGCCCTGGCTGTTTTCATTTGTAGTGATGTGTACGCTGTGAAAAGTACTCACAACGGAGACGAACTACAGCGTGCCCCCCGACACAGATCATAGAATCGGTAAACTTTGCGTGGTTTCTTTATCTTCTTTTTGAGATCTTGGCGGAAAGTCGTAGCAGCTAGGGATGGGAACGGCGGTTGGCGAGATGAATTCGGAAACTCAAATGGAAGCCAAAGCAATTCTGATTGCTGCCAATCCGCACAGTGGTGCGATGGACCGGCGCCCCATGCTTGAGACGCTCGCCGAGCGTTTGCGCAGCGAGGGGTACGAACCCCATCTTTGCTACGAGATGCAGCGCTGGGGGGTACTTGCAAGTGACTTGCAAGTGCAAGGGCGGTTGAAATTGGTCGTGTCTGCCGGCGGGGATGGAACTCTGGCCGCAGTCGTGAATCAAATTGCACCCGAGGTTCCCATTCTGGTCGTGCCATTAGGGACGGAAAACTTGTTGGCCAAACATTTTGGTTTGACCGCCAATGTGGAAGATATCTTGGCCTTAATTCGCAGCGGAACGGAAGTGCGGATCGACGCTGGTAAGGCCAACGGACGCCTCTTTTTAGTCATGTTTAGTTGCGGTTTTGATGCGGCTGTCGTAAGTCGTATGCACCAAGAAAGAAAGGGGCACATCAGCCGCTGGAGTTGGGCGAAACCTATCTGGCAAACGATTCAATCGTATCGTTATCCGAAGGTTACCGTTCAAAGCGATGTTTGGCGGGGTTTGCCCACCCCCAAGAAAGTTCGGGAAGAGAAGATTCGCGAGGAACTGCAAAACGGCGTCCCCGAACAAGCTGCTCCGGTCGAATTCGAGGCCCGCTGGGTTTTTGTTTTTAACGTCCCGCGATATGCCGGAGGCCTCCCCATTGCCGACCATGCGGTCGATGATGACGGCTTATTGGATGTATGCACCTTTCGAGGTGGTTCGCTCTGGTTGGGGTTAATGTATTTGTGGGCCATTTTTACCCGGTCGCACAAACGGCATTCCGATTGTAGGATCGGGAAATGCGCTGGGTTGCGACTGGAGTCCCGCCAAGAGGTTCCTTATCAATTGGACGGCGATTATGGTGGAGTGCTGCCGGTTGAAATCGAGGTCATTCCCAATAGAGTGACATTATGGATAGCGGCCCGCAGACGGTAGCGGTAAATTCGTGGCTTGAAAATTATGAATTTGCTCCCAAAACGTGTGGGACAATCAGAACCGACCTTTGTTGGGATTACGTATCACTTAGATTCAAACGCGTTATCAGGTATTCCTTTTCGGTCGACTTTCAATACAGGGTGATGAGAGGCTATGGAATCAGCTCAAGGAGCAAATAGGGTGGAACCCGTCTCGATAGGCTCACATCGCTGCGGGCCGGGAAACCCTCTTCTGATTATCGCCGGGCCATGTGTCATCGAAACTGAATCTTTGGCCATGCATATAGCCGAGACGTTGGTGAAGATAACCAACCGTCTTGGCTTGCCCTTCGTATTCAAAGCCTCTTTCGACAAGGCGAATCGAACCAGCGGCAAGAGTTTTCGCGGACCTGGGATGGATGATGGCTTGAAAGTGCTGGAAAAAATCCATCGTGAATTGGGCATACCAGTGACCACCGATGTCCATTTACCGGATCAAGCAAACGCTGTCGCTGAAGTTTGTCAGTTGTTGCAGGTCCCAGCCTTTTTGGCTCGACAAACGGACTTGTTGGTGGCGGTGGCCCAAACGGGGCGACCGATCAATGTGAAGAAGGGGCAGTTCATGGCTCCGGGCGATATGCAATATGTTCTGGAAAAGACACGACAAAATGGTGGCGGTGGTACCCTGCTCTGCGAACGCGGAACGTTTTTCGGGTATGGTCGCCTCGTGAATGATATGCAGTCGATCCCTTTGATGCAGAGCTTAGGGGCGCCTGTTATTTTCGATGCGACTCACAGTGTGCAACAGCCAGGTGGGTTGGGTGGTGCCACGGGCGGGAATCGAGCGATGGTAGAACCATTAGCTCGGGCGGCGACTGCCATCGGTGCGGATGGCCTCTTTTTCGAGACACATCCCGAACCAGAAAAATCACCAAGTGATGGTCCTAATATGATTCCATTGGCAGAGTTTGAAGCGGTATTAAGCCGACTCAAATCGATTGGAGAATTGGTGCGTTCATGGCGCGGATAATAGTTGGGTTGTTGGGTATCGCGAGCTTAATCTCGATTACGGGTTGCGATCCCAAGAAAAAACAAACAGCAGAACAAATTGAACAGCAAGTCGTTGCTCAGGAAAGCAAAGTAGAAAACCTGCGCGAAGCGATGCGTTTCATCGACGACTTAGCGGATTTCAATCGGGCTGAAGCGAGCAAAGAAGTCGGTTATCAGCTCAACACCTGGATGGCAACGGATCGGAATGAAGTTCATTCGACCAAGATCCCTGAACTGATTCGCTCATTGCCACAGGATATCCGTGGCTATGCACCTTTAGCTCGTGTTGATAGTCGAGAATTCACGCAAGCCGATATTGGCCATCTGATGCAAAGCCGGCTGTTCGCTGCGGTAACCAAATGGATTGCAACGTCCCAGACTTCGGATGCGATTTGGAAAGAGTGGTTGCAAAAGCCAGAGGTTGCCGGCGGAAAGCCACTCTCGGAAGTGGGTATCAGCAATCTACAGCTCGCTTACAAATTTTTTGATTGGAGCATTCGCAACGTTCAATTGGAAGGAGACTCGAAAGATGTTGAGGTTCTCCCCAAAGATGCGCGATTGCCGTTGAGTGACACGGCACTCGGCTATCGGCAATTGCCTTGGCAAACATTGATGTACGGACGAGGCGACTTTATTGAACGTGGTCGCGTCTTTACCGAATTGGCGCGACAGAAGAACATTGACACTGTGTGGTTGGCGCTTGGGAAAATGGATTCAGTGGCTCCTCTTTCCATCTGGCTGCTCGGTGTGCCGATCGACGATGAGATTTTCTTGTTTGATTCCAAGTTGGGAATTCCAATACCTGGTCCTAATCAAGTTGGAATCGCCACGTTGCGCCAAGCCTTGGAAGATGAGTCGATCTTGCGACGGCTCAGTATCTCCGGCCGCTTTAAGTATCCTTTGGAAGCCAAAGGGGCGCAAAGCGTTATCGCTTTAATCGATGCCGATCCGTCCATGATTTCTGGGCGCATGAAACGCTTGCAAGAAAGTTTGACCAGCGATCTTAGAGCAGAGCTTTATGTCGATGTTGATGCGCTCGCCGAGAAAATCAAAAAGCAACCGAAGATTCAGGGCGTCCAGTGCTGGGCCCTGCCGGTTATCGCCCGCATGTATGCCGATGATTTAGAACAACGCCTCAAAGAAACGAATGAATTTACCGCCCGCTATATGCAGAAGCATCTGTTGTACATAGGTGAGACACCGATCATCACGGCCAAGTATCACCATTTATTGGGCAAATGGGAAAACTCTTTGGATGAACAAGGGGCGATGGGGCTGTACATGGCATCGCGGGTTCCCGAAGAAGATCTCGCTAAGCTCGCGTATGACACAGACATGCAACAAGCTTTTGATGCCCAGCGTTTGCCGAATGAACCTTTGGAAAAATTCAATTTTCGGCTCAGTCAAGTGATCACGATTTATCGTGAAGCGAAAGTGGATTCGACCTATCTGATTGGTTTGTTGCACTTTGATCAGAACAACCTCGAGTCGTCCAGAAATTGGTTGCTCAAACGAGCTCAAGGATTGAAAGGCTTCGAGCGTTGGCAGCCAAGTATTTGGTACAACGCTGCACGAGCATTCGAAAGCGAAGGTAAGTTAACGGAGGCGATCGATTTGTTGCGGCAAGTCCCTTCGCCTCAGGAAGCTGGTAATCGTCTCCGCATTCGTTTGTTGCAGCGGGCAAGCGGTACTGGGGAAACTGCAGCCGATGGCGAAGATGTAGCCAAATAGGTTTCCACACAGAGCAAACATAGAGTCCTAGCGAATCGTCGCCTCGCAGGAAACGAATGGCCATGGTCCGGTTGTAACGATTGTGACATCTGTGCCTTGAAAACATCGCAATCGGAGCAGCCAAATTTGATTTTGTCCATGCTCTGATGCCAGGGAGTGGGTGAGTTGTAACCTACGTTTTCAGAAATGTTCAGTGATTGTTGTCTGAATACGTCCGAGCAGGTCGTGGGCAGAGAACAAGAGCTGACATTCCCGGAAAACAGTTAGGTTCGCCCTGTTGCGATTGTAAACACCCATGGTAGACATCGTTAGACGCTATTGGATTGCCGGCTTAGTGCTGCTGCTCGTGATCATTCACGGCGGTATCATCGGCTACATTCGTTCGCAGGCAAGCAAGCTTCAAACGACTGCCAGCCGTGAATTTTCGCTAGGTGAATTCACTTTGATCTCGGCGGACAAAACCCAGTGCACGAGATTCCAAATTCATGCTGTGCTGCCTCACAGCCGCAGATTCGCTGGCCGCACAACATTGCAGGGTAATTACTGGATGATCCATGAGGCGATTGAGCAGCATTTGCGTCAAGTAGAGCCCGCTCTTCTTCGCGATCCAGCTATGATCGAAATTAAAAATGCCTTGAAGAAGGTTGTGGATGAACGGCTCGGCGAACCCTTGGTGGAACAATTATTGATCACCAACTTGATGGAACTTCCCATCGATCGCTTGAATGTTCCTGCTTACACCGTCAATGAAGATCTCGTGCAGGCAAGTACTCCATAAACGAGTTCGTTTACCATTTGGCTCAAGGCTTATTCGATCTTAACCGCTGCCTCGCAATTTTTCATCGCAGGCAAGTCACTGAATTCCTACGGTAAATGAAAACGGCAAGGATCGCTGTGTGGAGCTCTCCTTGCCGCTTTACGACCGTTTTGATTGAGGCTAGTGAAACGCTAGCCCTTTTGTCTTAACGTAGCTTGGTTCCAGTTGGACGAGCCGCTGTTTGCATGTAGCGGGTCGACTCTTCCAGCACATGATGGATCTCTTCGTCATCGGTTTGGACTTCGATACGGAAGCGGTGAACGCCAGCCTCAGATGCTAATGCTCGCACCTGCAACTTGACTGTCTCGCCTGCACCGATCGCAGGAATAGGTTCGAAGAGAACTTGGCCCGGAACCAATTTGTGTTCAGCTCCAACAGCCCCGGAGGGTTCAATACCTTCCGAGAATTGTGCCAACACTTTCACTTTGTTGGCCGCTTGTTTGCCACGGTTCATAATTTCCAATTCATAAACCACTTCTTCGCCGACAGGTGACGG
>JAFLCP010000211.1 GCA_017303505.1 Planctomycetota bacterium
AGCGCCCAAGCCGCACATGATGCTGCCATGCTTGATGCAATCGAAGATTGGCAACTCTCCAGCCGCGAATCGCTCACCGACTTGCTCTTCACCGAAGGCCAATCCCGCGAAACCTATAACGTCGCCACCTCGAATGTGTATGCGAACTGGGAAAATGGGGTCGGGAATTTGCTGGGGGATAAGCCGGAGGGAACGGGATGGGAGCCAGTGAATGGTAATGGATCACGAGGCGAAGAAACTGGCGGCGGTAGATATTTAGGGCGAGGTTTCGCTAACTTTACTTCCTTTGGCGAGGATGAAGAAACAGAGGAGAACCAAAACCCTACAATTTGGCCAGGCAGAGGACCCGGTCACATTCCGCCGCCTGCTCCCAATCCTGACGGTACTTTGGGGGCCGATAAAGAATATGAAAAGCTCCTGAAGTACATTCATACGCCAGGGGTGGACTTGACGCAAATTCCATTACAGCTTGATGGAATGCACGAAAAAATGGCGGAATTCGTAGCAAATCACCCCGACGTCTCTAAGGAACTTACACTCAAGTTTGGAGTTTCCTATCAGCATAAACTCAACGAGTTTTTCAAGCATGAATTCACGATTGAAGATGCCAACCGGGATATCTTTTACCAATACTACAATTTTGAGCATCCAACTTTCTACCTCGACTCGAATAATACCTGGTTTTGGAGCACTTCCGCTGATGTCAAGGCGGGATATCTAAAGTACATACTCGATGAGGTTGGCAGTCGACATGATGCAGTGAAGAATCCCATTCTTCAAGCGGGTGATATTGCCGTGTGGTTTTCACCGTATCGCTCCGTACTTGAGTCGGGCACTCATTTTGCCCCCGAAATACGACGGGCTGTGATACAAGCAAATGCAGACTTAGCGCGCGAAGTGGCTCTCAATGCGGCCGGGGAAAAAGGCGCCGAAGTAGCGGTGCGGACCACCGTTCATTTTGGAAAAATTGCTTTACAACAGCTTGCAAAGAATCCAGAATGGATGTCCGCTTTGATGAAGGGTACGAATGCCCCAAGGAAAGGAGTAGCCCTGACCCATACGAAGGAACTGACCGACCTTCTGTACAAACGAGTTGATGCAGATGATCTAACGAATGCTAACCACTTTGCGAAGCATAATATGCCTAAGGTGAAGCAAGCCGAGATTCTCAATGACTGGGATCAGTTCATACGTGGTACGAACTACAAGGGGAAAGACGTAGACATCTACTTTAAGGATGGCAGGATTGTCATCACCGAGGCTGGTGACAAGACAAAAGTAATCACAGCCTACGGGCGCGAGTTCTCGAAGGATGGTCTCCCTGTAGATTTGAAGCGTTGGAACTTCAGTTCTTGGAAACAAGGAGAGTTCTATTATAGCCCAATCCACCGTAACACTCAACGATAAAGACTATGACACCCACATCAATTTTTCAGTATCACGAAGAATCTCCACCAACTACGGCAGAGTTCCAATCGATTGGCAATTTCTTGGTAACTGAATTTTCAAAACTTTTGCTTGGTCCGTTGGAGGTGCTACAAATCTCTGTTGAAGATAGGTCTTGGGTTTATGTCGATCTCTTTATCGGGAATCGGCGCGGATTTGAAGGAACTACGTACTCGGTCGTTATAACGTACTCGTTTCGTGACCAACGACCGATTGCTTCTGCTGTACTATTGAAATTTCAAGATGGCGAACGAGAGACAAAGGGAATAAAGACGATTCTCACGACACAGTTTACTACGAATGGATGGGAGGAGTTAGCTTGGGAAGATGACGAATTTGGCGAATGGAGTTGCAGGCATGCTAGCGAATTAATTGCATTAAAAAACTAAGATTGTCTTGCCCCAATTAGAGCAGCGGACCCGAAAGCGGTTGGAAACGCGTTGTCGCGTTGGAATTCGCGGAAGTTCTTCGTCAACGTGCAAAGCCTGTTACTCGACAAGTCCGGGCTGAAACACATCCTCGAACGCCATCATCCGTCATTCTGGAATGTCACTACGAAAGCGTCTCAGTAATTTTTCCCGAAGAACATGTCCGTTTCCGAAATCAAACACGCGATCAGCGAAGTGTTGAAGCAAAACCCAACGAGGATTGGCAAAATTGGTTCAAATGGAATCGGACAGATAACCGGCGTGGTAAATGGAATTCGTTACCAACTTGGATTGAATCGCGGTCGAATTGGCCAGTTCTTCCCGATTCTTGATTGAGGCAACTATGACTATGACCATGATCCAGACATTTTTCAGGATTAATAACGACTTTGTTCCAATCGAAGAGTTTTCCGGCACGCTTCCTGACAAGAATTACATCGAAGGAGCGATTGTTTGCAGCATAAGTGGGCGGGATCTTTTTCAACTAAAGCACTACGACCTGATTGATCAGTTGTGGGCTTACATCGTTGATGGCCTCGGTAAACTGCGCGACGGCAAGGAGTACGACGTATTTTTCCCAGATCAACCGCTACGACTACGACTCAAACTTATTTCCCCGCATTGTGTTGAAGTATCAATTGGCGATGAAACCAACAAAGTTGACTACTCCGTCTTTCGTTCGGCGCTTAAAAACGGTGCATTGGCATTTTTTGCGAAGATGAAAGAGATTTACCCAGACGCGAAGGACACATGGCGACGATACGAAATGGAGGCTGAAATGATTCCCGATTGATAGTCTGTTGCCCCAGTTAATGGATTCGGAGCGAAGGGACTATATACTCCAACCGTCGGTATGGAAGACGAAGTAGTCAAAGCAGCGTATCTAGCCGAAGTGAACTCGCTTTCATTTCGTATCAAACTTGGAATTCACAATATACTCACGCCATTCTACAGCCGCACTACGGTAGCTGCAGTTCGTGAAGTAGTCGAAAAAGGGGCATTTGGCTAGGGCGCTTTCACTGTCCGACCGCTAGGTAACGGTGAGAAACTATTCGGCGGAAGCACTGTACGAACATTTCTGAATCGACAGTTCTTCCATCACGAGCTAATCCATGTTAGCCAGATGATAAAGAATTCAAAGCTCTGGACCGAATTCCCACTGCGAATGGTCCATGAACCGATTCAAATACTCACGGCCCATAGCGCGATTGGCTGGCCCGCGTTAGGCGTTGGAATCTGGTATGTCTTTGTTGCGTGAGCGTTCGGTAAACACCATCTTGATTTTGGCGAGAAGCCTACTTTCGCTTCCGTCGCTTGAGCACTTCTTTCCGCTTTCGTTCTTCCCGACGAATCGTGTCGATATTCCATTTGCAATCTGGATGAGTCACTAACCATCGATCCGGTAACAACGCAACAAGCTCATCACTTGTTACCGGCTCACCACGGCTGGCTTGGCTAAAAGCTTCACTCTGACGATATGCGGGAAGTTTTTCCATGAGATCACGCAACCATGCGAATGGTTCAACTCAATTTAACTTCGCACTATTGACAAGCGAATAAAAGTAACCGGCATGTTTGCCTGCTCGCACGTTGCCTACAAACAGATAGTTCTTGCGGCCAATCGCTGGGTACTTCACAGCTCTTTCAGCCGCATTGTTATCGTACGATAGGTAGCCTTGCTCGGTGTATCGATTCAATGCCTTCCATTGGTTCAGTGTGTAAGTGAACGCACTGCGAATGAGGCTTTTGGGTAGTATTCGTCCGCTATTGACCTCCGCATCAAGCCAAGCTTTGAATTCATTCAAGATTGGGACAGCATACTGTTGTCGCGCACGAGCAATCGAATCAAAGTCATGCTCACCTTGCAGATTGAGTTCCGGGTAAGTCGCGCGTAGTTGTGATTCTACTTGCGATAAGCACGCAATATAGCCTAACGCGACGTTGGCTCGCTTCGGATCAGAGTCACTTGCTTCATGCCAATAACGACGCGTGTGAATCCAACAAGCAACTTCTTGAACTTTGCCAGAAGCATAAATGCAATCGAAGCCAGCATAGGCATCCGCTTGCAAGTAACCAGCGAAGTCCTTCAAGAAGTTCAGGGGACCAGCACGTTTTCGGTCGATGGTAAAATCGATGACCGTATAGGGATGCAGCCAGTCTCCCTGGTAGGGCCAGAACTTAGTCTCTCGGCAAGCCCCTCGGTTTCATGATCTGAATCGACTGCTCGGAAACAGGCTTTACGGTCGGTACAATTCGAACGGGTACCAACTTCTGCGAAGTGACAGAAGGTTGTGGTGGCTGTAATTTCTTTCGCCATTGGTAGAATGATGGGACGGAAATCGAGTTCTGAGAGCAGAAGGCCGCAAAACTGAGCTTGCTGAGTCGCTGCTCATCAAGAATCCGTTGCCAAGACTCGGCTTTGCTCAAAACGTTGGAACGATCCATGGTTTAGCTCCTGAGTGAAAGGAAACAAAACCATCGAGCCTACCACGCTCCACAAGATGTACTTGGCCGAACGCTCACACTGGGAGCCCCAACTCACCTTGCCACGCTATACATCGATTCTCTGAGTTTGCCCTTGTTTTAGCCCTATCTCGAGCGCAGCGGAGGCTATGTAGCCCGGACGAAGACTCCTAACAACTGAACTCACTCGAAAAGATGTGTAGCACGACTAGGGTCTTGGCTAGCGCTTCCAAACACAAACGCGCTCCATGCGGATGTTAAAAAACACAATTTAACTATCTTTTTTCACCAATTAGAGAATTGTCGATTCAAGGCGCATCTTGAAACATAGGTGCTTACCCAAAACACCTACTTTACAGGGGACTTGAAGCGAACAATCTGCCTCGGTTTCAATGCAAGTGGTGCGGAGTTCGCTTGGTTAGGGGATTTTTCGCGAACTGCCAAGATTCTCTTCCGTAAAGATTGAGACCTTAAATCCGCTCAAGACATTCCCCAAGCATCGCAGGGATATTAGGCTGGACAGAGGCAAGTCCCCACTGTTGGTTTGCTTGATCACCTGACGATTCGATCTCCTTCACCTCTTTTTCTCCCATCGACAGAAACAATGCCAGCCGATCTTTCAAAGCTTGTTCGCCTTTGTTTCGTTTATGGGTGCATCGTCGCGAGCCACTGGCCGTCGGCTGCCTTTTGCCAGGAGCCCGCCCCGGCCGCTACTCCTGCGCCGGCAGCAACTCCCGCTTCGTCAACGACAACGACCGCTCCGAGTACGCCGGACGGACAACCACCGTCAACTCCGACGGAAGGTGCGCCTGGCACACCGGCACCGGGCACACCGGCACCGGGCACTCCCGCGCCAGAAACTCCGGCGCCGGGGGCACCAGGGACACCCGCAAATGGAACCCCAGCTCCCGGCACGCCCAATGCGACGGCACCAGCGGCTCCAAAACTTCCACCACCGGTAACCCGAGCGTCTGTTAAGCCGGCTGAAGCCAATCCAGATGAATTGAAAGTTCGTCCCAAAGAAGATGGCACGATTGAGTTTCAGTTTCGCAACCAACCGTGGCCCGCACTGTTGCAATGGCTTGCCGAGGTCTGCAACATGTCGCTCGATTGGCAAGAACTACCAGGCGATCAACTCAACCTGGCCACTCAGCGTCCTTACACATTGGTCGATGCTCGTGATCTGATCAATCGCCATCTTTTATTGCGTGGCTACACGATGCTCGAATCCGAAGGTGTGCTCACGATCGCGAAGCTTGATTCGGTCAATGTGGCGCTCGTTCCACGAGTCACTCCCGACGAGCTCGAAAAACTTCCTCCTTCACGATACGTGCGAACCAGCGTTCCCATAACGGCGCTCGAGGCCACCGCCTTGCTGGAAGAAATTAAGCCGATGCTGAGCGGCTTTGGCAAAGCCCATGCGCTCAAAGCGACCAATCGCCTTGAACTAATGGATTGTGCGGTAAACTTGCGCGAAATTTATTCGATCTTACAGCGCGAACAATCGCCCGAAGCTCTACAAGAATTAGCTCGTGAGTTTGTATTGCAACATATGCGAGCGCTCGAAGCCAAAGAACTGCTGGAGCTATTTCTTGGGATAGCTAAACAGGACAAGAACGCCGCTTCGATGCCACCCGAAATGATGCAAATGCAAATGCAGATGCAAATGCAAAATCAAATGATGGAGCAACAAGCGGCCGCACAAAACCCTGGTGGTGCCCCGAAGAAAGACAAAGACCTCAACATCGTGGCCAATATCCGGCTCAACAGTCTCATTGTGAACGCGCCTGCCGACAAAATGGCCCTCATCGCCTCGTTCATCGAACGCATCGATTCTCCGACTCCCATCATGGACATGAGCATGCTGGGAACCAAAATGAAAGTCTATCGCTTACAGAGCGTTGATCCTGAACAACTCATTACTTCGTTGATTCAAATGGATGCGCTCGAACCGCAAACTAAATTGCAGGTGGATAAAGAGAACAATGCTCTGATCGCCTATGGCTCCATCGCAGATCATTATGTCATTCAACAGGTTTTGGAACGTTTGGATGGTTCAGGGCGTCAGTTCGAAGTCTTGCAACTGCGACGCTTGAAAGCTGATGAAGTCGCCGGCACGATTCAGTTTTTGATGGTCCCGAAAGAAGATGAAACCAAACAGCGAGATCCCTACGGTGGCTTCTTCTTTGGCTTTTCGCCACCCCAGGACGACAAGAAAAAGAAATCCTCAGATAAGTTCCGCGTCAGCGCCAACGTTCGCGACAATCAAATTTTGTTGTGGGCCAATGAGCCTGAACTGGAAGAAGTCCGAAAGTTGCTCATCAAACTGGGCGAGATCGCTCCGCAAACGGGGACAAACCGTGTGCAGTTGAACTTTGCAGTTTCTCCCGCCCCTGAAACACTCGAGTATCTCCAACAACTGAAAAAACAATGGGAGAGCCTTTCGGATGTGCCTTTAGAACTGCCGCCTGCCGAGGCCTTCGAATCGCAATTGCAACGTATCGACCCTGAGAAAAAAGAACCAACAGGAAACGCCAAGCCGCTTCAGGAACCCGAGCCAGATTCGAAACTGGAAGCTGATCCCGGTCTCGGTAGTATCCAACCTAACTCCTCCCCCGTGGAGCCTGCATCCGCATCGGTAAACCATTTGCAATCCAACGACCTCATTCGCCAAGCGGCAATCTCCAACGTGATCGAGGGGGAACGCAAAATTCAAATGACGCTGAATCCCGATGGGGAATTAGGGATTTTCTCCAGTGATCCTAAACTGCTGGATCAATTGGAATCGCTCATGCTTCAAAACCCGCCTCCCAAAAAACAGTTTGAAGTGTTTCGCGTTCAATGGGCTCGCGCATCGTGGATCAAGTTAAGTCTCGAAGAGTATTTCCGCGAGCAGATGAAAAACGACGAAGAAAATAATGAAATGGACGGATTCTTGTCGTGGCTCGTTTTTGACGAATTGCGTCCGAAAGAAGAAGCAACTCCCGAACTAGGCAAGAAAACACCCGTGCGGTTTATCGCAGATAACGACACGAGCACTATTATTGCCATTGGAACCGATGAATCCGAACGCCAAACCATTCGTGAACTGATCCGAATTTGGGATGTTCCAGAGCCAACAAATTCGAGCAGCATTCGCTTCACCAAACTTGTTCGCATTAAATTCTCGCGAGCTGAAGTCATTGCGGAAGCTCTAAAGGAAGCATATCGCGATTTGCTGAGCGCCAATGACAAAGCGTTTCAACAACCTAGCGGTCCTTCATCGTCCGTCGGAGGAAAAGAAAACAAACGCGAGGCACAAAACGAATCTGCCACCGTATCGTCATCAGGCGGTTTAAGCTTCGCCTTTAAGGGTGAACTTTCCATTGGCGTCGACAAAGTTACCAATACCCTTGTCGTGAGCGCAAAAGGAAAAGAACTTCTCGATCTAATCGTAGGCGTGGTCGAAGAACTAGATGAACTCGCGCAGCCACAAGGTACGACTCGTGTCGTTACGATTTCACCCGAAATGTCGTCGAAATCGCTAGAGAAAGCGTTGCGTGCGATGATGACACAACAACAAGAGCAACAACAGCAGCCTCAAGCTCCACAACCTCAAACACCTCAAGGAACACCAACTCCAGCGGTTTCCGCGCCCGTCATTCAAGCTGCCGAATCAGCCGGAAACGGAGAGGGAGGGGGTTAGGAATTAGGAATTAAAAATTAAAAATTAAAAATTAGGAATTAGGAATTAGGAATTAGGAATTAGGAGGACGAGGACGAGCACGGATTACGAAGTACGAAGTAGGAGCGACGAACGCGGGCGGGGAGATTTTAGGGAACGTTAGATTTTCGTAGGGTGTAGGGTAAGAACTAAAGCAGAGCAAAGGGACATCGCCCCCCCCAAAAAAAATCCCGGCTCGGATGATAGTCCAAGCCGGGAAAGTGCTAATAAAGTATGGCGATTTCATCCATTACAGCTGGATAGTAACCGTCTTCGATTCCGTGTAAGGCTTCATTCCTTCTTCACCCAATTCGCGGCCTTGGCCCGACATCTTGAAGCCGCCAAACGGAGCAGCTGCATCAAACACATCGTAGCAGTTGACCCAAATGGTACCCGCGCGTACTCGACGTGCAAATTCATGAGCACGACCGACATCGCGAGTCCACACAGCTGCCGCTAGACCAAACATGGTATTGTTGGCACGCTGAATAAGTTCTTCCCATTCTTTGAACTTGAGAACGCTCATCACCGGTCCAAAGATTTCATCTCGGGCGATGGACATATCGTCGGTCACGTTTTCAAACACGGTAGGTTCGACGAAGTAACCACGATCTCCAAATCGTTTTCCACCCGTCAAACAATTGGCGCCTTCATTCTGGCCCAATTGAATGTACTTCATAATCTTGTCGAACTGAGCTTGATCGACCTGTGGGCCTTGTTCGGTCGAACGATCCAGCGGATTACCCAGCTTGCGAGTCGCAGCCAACTTCTTCAGTCTGGCGACAAACTCATCATGAACACGTTCATCGACAAACACGCGGCTACCCGCACAGCAGCATTGTCCTTGATTGAAGAACAAGCCGAAGTGCGTTCCAGCAGCAGCTGCGTCCAAATCGGCATCAGCCAAAATCACATTAGGACTCTTGCCTCCCAACTCAAACGTGAGTCGTTTCAGAGATTCGGACGCATCTCGCATAATGATTTGTGCTGTTCGATGTTCACCGGTGAAGGCGATCTTGTCGACGCCAGGATGTTTCACCAAAGCCGCGCCGGCCGTAGGACCGAAGCCAGGAACAACGTTGATCACGCCGTCAGGAAAACCTGCTTCTTTGGCCAACTGAGCCATACGTAAGCAAGTAAGTGGAGTTTGTTCGGCGGGCTTCATCACAATGGTGCAACCAGCGGCGAGCGCGGGCCCCCATTTCCAAGCCACCATCAGCATCGGAAAGTTCCACGGAATAATCTGACCTACAACACCTACCGGTTCTTTGCGGGTATAGGTGAAGTAGTTACCGCGAACTGGGATTGTCGCGCCCTGAATCTTGTCAGCGAAGCCAGCGTAGTATCGCAAACAATCAACAACTAGGGGCAAGTCGGCAGCCCGAGCGTCACGAACTGGCTTGCCGTTGTCCAGAGCTTCTAAGGCAGCGAGTTCATCGATCTCTTCTTCGATGAGGTCCGCTAAACGATAGATGAGACGTCCACGGTCGCGGGCATCTATCCGGCTCCATGCGCTATTTTCAAAGGCTTTGCGAGCCGCTTTGACAGCTCGGTCGATATCCGCCGCATCTCCCTCAGCAACCTGAGCGATCTCTTCCTCAGTGGCAGGATTCATCGTTGCAAACGTCTTGCCACTGGCTGCCGGTACCCATTTCCCATCGATAAAACACTCGGTGTGTCGAACCTTCGGCAGCGCGACGGGTTCCAATGTTGTTGCCATAATGCCATGCACTCCATACACGAAAAAGAATCGGAAGAGGAATCGAGAATCGCGATCTGCTGTAATTCTACGGCGCGCGTAGGTCGTTCGGCAACCACTGGCCGATATAGCTTGATAACGCTACAAAATGGGACAGGTCATCGAAACCAAGTTGTCGCAGATAATGGCGTATTGAATTGGACGAATGCTGATGGAAGCTGAGTTTATTGCTTGGGCGAAACGCCGAGTTGCCAAATTGCCCACGCCGGAATTGGGGATTGGGGATGATGCCGCCATTTTGAAATGGGGAACCCCGGAAATTTCCGGAGCCACTGGCACACAAATTGTCGTCACCACCGATGCACTGGGCGACGGAACGCATTTTCGTCTCAGCGAGCACGCCCCCCGCCGAATTGGACGAAAAGCAGCCGCCGTTAACTTGAGTGACATCGCTGCGATGGGAGCGAAG
>JAFLCP010000212.1 GCA_017303505.1 Planctomycetota bacterium
CCAGACAACACGCAGCTGGTCAAACTGCTCAAGAGCGCGACTCGCAGTACATTGCGAGTGAGGCTCGATCGAGTTTGGTTTGATTTGGTCGGCAACATGTATTCCATTCACCCGTTGTAAATGTCTCACCAGTTTTCAGCGGACTCACTAAGTCCGACAGGAAATACCTAGAGCACCGGTTACAACGTGGGAATCGGTTAGCCACGAGTACTCGATTGATCGAATATGACTGCCGAACTACCTGTTCCGACTTTGCGGTCGATAGGAACGGCAGGAACGGAGTGAAAGGAACAACCGGAAGAGTTTACCTGACATGAACGACAGGTATAAAAAGAACAAGCTGATCGCGCCAGCGGAACAACCGTTAAATCTTAACATCACGCCCCATTCGTAGAACCATTGGGCAGTATTTGTTCAGGTTTGCAGGGGGCTGTGCCGTCTTAAGGGGGCGGTTAGGTTGCGCCGGCAGGTTTTGCGATCAGATACGGGCCAAGAGCCAAGTAATGCAGTCCAGAACGCTGCATAACGCTGATGGCATCATCGGGCGTGGAGACGATGGGCTCGCCGTGGATATTGAGAGAGGTATTCAGAATGGTTCCCCGACCAGTCCTTCGGTGAAATTCTTCAATAACTCGATGGTAAGAAGCATTATTTTCCCGAGTCACAATTTGGGGGCGAATCGTAGCATCTTCTGGATGGCAGGCGGCGCGGACTTCTTCGGTGTTTTGAGAATCGAAGGCCAGAATCATATACGGCGCGGTCAGATTCTTGGGGTTGCGGACATGGCGATCGGCATGTTCTGCCATGACGGAGGGGGCGAAGGGCATCCAAAAATCTCGGCACTTGATAGCCTTGTTAACAACCTTGGCTACATCGAGCCGCGATGGGTCTGCGAGTATGGCGCGGTTGCCCAACGAGCGAGCTCCGAATTCTTCTCTACCAGATACACGAGCAACTACTTCGCCACGGGCCAACAGTTCGGCGATTGCCGCTTCGATAACTGGGGGTGTCGTGACTTGCCATCCAAGTTCGCGAGCTTTATCGGCGCTGCGAGTGAACTCATCGGGCTGTGGAGGTGGGCCGAGGTAGAGTGTTTTCAGTGGTTCGATTTGTTCTGCAAGTCCCTGGTCTGCCATGAATGCCCAAGCAGCTCCGAAGCAATTGGTTTCATCTCCACAAGATGGGAAGATAAAAAGGTCATCGACTTCAGGAAGTTCGGCGATCGATTTGTTCAGCTTGACATTGAGGAAAACGCCACCTGAAAGACGCAGTTTCCGTCGGCCCGTTTTTAACAGCCAGCTTCGAACCCAGTTCGTCAGAAACTCTTCGGTGAAGGCTTGAAGGCCGGCACAAACATGATCGAAACGGGTGAACTCAAGATGTTTGCGCCAGTACTCGTACGAGAACATCATGTCCGGCACGCCAGGGGTTCGCTTCCATGTTCCGTCGTCGGTCGTCTGAAAGGCTTGGCTGAAGATGGCCTTAGCTTTTTCAGCTCGTTCGCCTTCTGCATAGGGGGCCATGCCCATGAGTTTGTATTCATGTTCCAACGGCACCATAGACAAAAGTGCGGTAATAACGGACCACAGGTTGCCTACGGAATGAGATTCGTCAACGCTGGCAATTCTCTTTAGTTGTCCATTGGCATCTGGGACGGACACCGTTGCGCATAGCGAATCGCCAGCCCCATCGACTGTAATGACCAGCGAATCACGATCTGCGCCTGGACCATAATATGCAGTGGCTGCATGGCAGCGGTGATGTTCGATCGTATGGATCTTCGAACGCATCACACCTTGGGAAAGCAATTGCTGTATTTGAGATTCGCGGCGTTTCGCATGAACCCTTTTGCGGAGTGGAGTGTTTCGAAGGAGTTTCTTCACCTGCCCAAGCGGACTGAGCATATTTTTGTAGCTTCGAATGCGGGCGGAGCGATCACTTTCCTTCATGCCCAGTTCGCTATAGGTTTCATATCCGCCGAAAACCCAGGCGTCGACATCTTTCCAATCGACACCTTCCTGCGCGAGCAAAGCGGTGATAGCTTGGCCTGGGTAACCGCTTTGATTTTTGACGCGCGTGGGGCGTTCTTCTTGGAGGGCCGAGAGCACGTGACCATCACGAATCAGAACTGCAGATGCAGTGTGACTAGCATTAATACCGCAGATCAACATGATTCACCTTCTTGTCTGGCATAGGTAGACAAAGCGTGAGACGACAAAAGTACCATCAGCTTCGGTAGGCGGGAAAGAAACTTGACGATAACACAGCTTCCGGAGTTGAAATCTTGGCGTTGGCTGCCAAGCTAACCAGATGTTTGTATCTGTCGCAATTGATAACGAAACGCGAAGTTAGAAAAGGAATTCGTTTATCCGAGAAGCCAGCTTTGAAATGAAATACTGAATCTTCTCGCCCACCGACCCCACCACCCAATTGCAGCCAACGGTTGCCTCGCGATTTGGCCCAACGCATCACTTCGAAGATCACCGTCGTAAAGGGAGATTGAGCGAGGAATTCGGTTCGAGTTCCACCGAGATGGGTGTTCACAATGCCATCGCATTCCAAGAAAACACAGGCGGCAGCCATCGTCGAACCGTGATCAATCACACAAAGTTGGACGCCAGGTATGCGGGCTAGGTTCGCGAAATAACTTCGATCAAAATAGTACGCCTCATTAGCCTGAACGCGATCCATCGTTTGGCGATAGAGTTCTACGAAGGAATCCAGTTCTTCCTCTAGTCCAACAAAGCGAACGGTTAAGCCGAACGCTTTCCCCTTCCTGTAGGTCTGATGGAAAGCTCGCCGAACTTGCTTGAGTATTTGCTCTTCACTGGGCTCTAGGTCAACGACGACTGTTTGACTTGAATCATGAAACGTGCCGGACGGAAAGAGTGTTTCGTAGTCTTCGCCTAAAATCGGGTTCATACGAAGAAAGACGGCGCAGATCGCCCGACTGGCTAGAGTTTCCTTAAATGCCGCAATGCTCTTCGCTGCGAATTCTGGATTTCGACCCGAGTCGCTCAGGAGGAATCCCGGGTAACCGTAAGGAGAGACGGCGTCACAAATTGGGAATTTCAGTTCAGGGAAAAGTTGATTGCATTGACGGACTAAGTAGGGAACAAAAAATAGCTGTTCGCCGTCGCTGGCTACAAAAGCTTCTGGTGTTGCGTTCATCCGCACCGCTTCTAGCTGAACGAACAGCGGTTGGTGGTGGAAGTCATGGCGCAGATGGCGCAGTACCTCCAGCCAACGCGAGTCGTCGGTAGATAGGGTTTCGATCAACATTCGGAAACTTCTCCCAACAGCGAAACATCCACAACGAAGAGGGATTGAGATATTAGGTCGTTGACAAATGTAGATTTCGCTAGGTGCGGATGCGGTGTCCTACTCCTAATGGGTGCACTTTCCTGGGGAAACCAGATTGAAAATTCCGAAAATTCTAATTAGCGCGATCGGATGGGTTGTATTAGCCGCGGGGAATAGCAACTCGTTCTAATGTCTGAGATCCGCGATGTTGTCGCTCTTCGTCGAGATAGGTTTCCACAAGATCGGTGTTGACGTGTACATTTTCGCGACGCAGGACTTTGAAGACGGTTAGGACGAGGATCTTTAGGTCGAGGGCCAAACTGCAGTTTTCGACGTAATACACGTCGAGTTCCAAACGGTCATCCCAGGCGAGAGTATTGCGGCCATTGATTTGTGCCCAACCAGTGAGTCCCGGAAGCATTTCAAATCGGCGTGACTCTCTTTCTGAATAATAAGCGTTGTAACGCAGCAACAGTGGGCGGGGCCCTACGAGACTCATATCGCCCTTCAAGATATTCCACAGTTCTGGTAATTCGTCGAGGCTGGTCGCGCGCAACAGTTTTCCAAACGAAGTTAATCGCTCAGAGTCGCTCAATAGATTTCCATTCGCGTCGCAAGCGTTCGTCATCGTGCGAAACTTCGAAATGGTAAAGGCATGCTTGTGTTTACCAGCCCGCTGCTGTCGAAAAACCACCGGACCACCCAGCCATATGCGGACGAGTAGAGCAACGATAAGAAGTAGCGGCGATAACACGAACAAGGCAAAGCCGCTGAGTACAATGTCCAAGATTCGTTTGCCATATCGACGATAGAAGGTGGAGCGGCTACTCATCTTTGAGCCCTTTGATCTATAGGGGGTGGTGCGCTTTCTTGGTGCAAAATGTCCTTCGCCTGAGCAGACTCTGCACACGACACGACAAATCCTTTTTCTGCCAACAGTTGAACATATTCTTGATAAATCGCGGCGCTCATATCTTCAGGACGAAAGTCTCTCAAGACTCGCTCTCGTCCGGCATGGCCGTGACGTTTGCGGAGGTCAGCATCTTGGAGATAAACCTTAATGGCTTCAGCCAAGGCCTTAAAATCATAAGCAGGAACCAAGGCACCCGTTTGGCCTTCAACCACGCCTTCTATGCATCCTGGAACACGTGAGGCAACTACAGGAAGACGCATCGCGGCGGCTTCGAGCAGTACCGTGTTGAAGCCCTCGCGATAGGAAGGCAAAGCAAGCACATCCATGGCTGTGCATAGATTGGGGATATCGGCTGCTCCAAGCCAACCCGCCATGTGAATACGTTCGTCTGTTTGCAATTCTCGTTCGACATCTGCGGGAATCGGATCCTGGGGTTCGAACCCACCCACCAACAACATATGCGCGTTGGGAACCTCTTGACGAAGTGTTTTCCAAGCTTGAGCGAGTTCGATCATGCCTTTGTCTCGCACGATACGACCCACAAAGCCAATGACGATTGCATCGGCGGGAATGCCATATTTTTGTCGCACTTCATCTCGTGTATTGGCGTCAAACCGATCTGGATTAAAACGATGTGCTGCATCGATGCCGTTGATTGAGCCGTTGAGAAGTACCTTTACTTTTTCTGCGGGGCAAAGGCCCTCAGAAATTGCAACTTTGCGAACGGAGTCGCTCACACAATAGACTTGACTTGCGAATCGGCATGATGTTTTTTCAGTCCATTTTAACAGCAGCCGCTTTATGCCCGTAGCGGTGACTAAAGGCAAGCCGTGTATGTGGTAGATTCGGACTGGTGTTCCACACCACCAAGAACCGAGCATCGATAGCAGTCCACCTTTGGGCGTGTGACCATGTACGATATGTGGGCGCAGCTGACGCAGAATTTTGGTGAGTCGGAGTAAGGCCCACAGGTCACGCAAGGGAGTGATACGTCGCTCCATCGGTAGTTCGTGCGTTTTCACTTGCATCAGATCGCCGAACTCATCGAGCGTTTCATCTGGGGCGGAGATGACATGAACGTCGAAGCCTTTGTCTTTGACGTATTCGATTTGGCCTTCCAAAAAGGATAGCGACATCGGCACGGTTGTCATGTGGATTAACCGTGGCGATTCAAGTTTCGCTCCTTGGGGTTTATGTTGTGCCATAACGAAATGTTCTTTCAATGAGATGGGCCGGTCAGCCCCGGCACAGACGTTTCAAGTATTTGCGTTATGATAGTTTGAGCGGTTTTCAATTCGTTTTGTGTCAGGGGGCGATTTCTTCGGCGGATGAGTTTTCCTTGAATCCCCAGGGCTGTTGCCCCTCGGTAGATAGCGGAACGCATCGCGAATTTATTGATAAGCACAGATGTACGCCAAGCACCGAGCAAAGGTGGGCCATACTTTAGCAATATCTTGCGGATGGTTTTGCCTGTGTTGATGTAGTTTTGCAAATTGCCTGTGAGGGCTTCGCGATAAAAGAATAGTGGCTCGACCAAGCGGGCAAATTTGGACTCCGTGCAAGTACGGCACCAAAGTTCGCGATCTTCAGCACGATGGAATGCTCCATCATACGGATTTTGGCGAAACCATTTCGTTCGGCCCATCATCGTTGGATGAATGAATAATCCATTTCTTAGGACGGATTCGGGACGACAATCGAGCGACTCATCGCCGCGAATGCCCAATGGAGTCAGGTCGTCATCTACGGTGTAAGTGGCGGTATCGATGGCATCAATCGATGGATTTTCCGTGAGGAAAGCGACTTGTCGAGCAATTCGTTCAGGGTGCATCAAATCGTCGGCGTCCATGCGGGCCAAGTAGTCGCCGTTTGCTAAGGTGGCGATCTGGTTGAGTCGGGCGCTAAGTCCGCAATTGACTCCGTCGCTGATCACACGAACGCGGGAGTCTTGAATTTGTTTGACTCGGTCTGCTGAGCCATCACGAGAGCCATCATCGATAAGAATGAGTTCCCAATCTTGGTAGGTCTGCGCAAATACAGACTTTACCGCATCTGCGATCGTTCGACTCGCATTGTAGAAGGGAATGGCGATAGTGACCGTACCGAGTTGTTTCATATTTCACCTAGTCCGCAGCTTGGCGTCCATCACGATGATTTTGGTTGACTCGATACGCATGCGGTTTCACCGACCGACTGAATCACTTCGACGATTCGATTAAGGTCAGCGGTCGTCAAGTTAGATCCGCTAGGCAAACATAAGCCATCGACAAACAATCTTTCGGCTACGGCTCCACCTCGAGTGCGGAACGAGGAGTACACGGGTTGCATGTGCATGGGCTTCCATACGGGGCGTGATTCGATATTTTCTCGCTCCAAAGCTAGACGTATATCCTCACGCGTTGCTCCAAATTGCTCCGGGTCAACAGTAATGCAACTTAACCAGTGGGTTGAACGCCCCGCTGGTAGTTCAGGCGCTAGCACGATACCTGGCAATGTGCCGATAGTCTCTTGATAAAAGCGGTAGTTCTCTTGACGGCGATGCACTCGTTCATCTAACACGCTCAATTGTCCACGACCAATCGCAGCTAGTAAATTACTCATTCGGTAGTTATAGCCAACAACCGAATGTTCATAATGTGGAAATGGATCGCGAGCTTGCGTGGCTAAGAATCGAGCTTGATCGGCCCATTCTTTCTTGGCTGTGACCAGCATTCCACCAGAGCTGGTGGTGATGATTTTGTTTCCATTGAACGAAAAGCAACCGATCTCTCCGAAGCCTCCAGCCGGTTTACCTTGGTAGGTTGCGCCTAACGATTCCGCTGCATCTTCAATCAATGGAATTTGATACTGTTTGCACAATTGCTGGATAGCGTCATAGTCTGCACATTGACCCAGAATGTCCACGGCGAGAACGGCCTTGATGGGACGGCCTCGTTGCGAAGCCTCATGCAATTCAATTGCGAGTAATTCAGGATCGAGATTCCAACTGTTGGCCTGGCTATCGATGAAGACGGGATTGGCTCCCACGTAACGGATCGCATTGGCGGTTGCGACAAACGTTAGCGTCGATGTGGCAACATCATCTCCCGGCTTGATTCCCAGGATGAGTAGAGCGAGGTGGAGGGCGGAAGTACCACTGGCTAGAGCCACGGCATATTTGACACCCACCTTCTCAGCAAATTCACGTTCGAAAGCTTCTACATGGGGTCCAAGTGGTGCAATCCAATTGGAATCAAAAGCCTCTAGCAGCAATTCACGTTCTGCCGGTGACATATGAGGAGGTGAAAGATAGATTCGCGGTGGTAAGGCGGTCTTCTTTTCAACGCTCATGAAAATACTCCGAGGATCATTCAAGTAGATGCAATGTAGGAACTAAGCCGAGTCGGGGCTAAGGCTAGTTTGATGTCTAGCGCTGGGAAACTCAGAACGGCTTAGACGTCTGCAAGTTTCGGATCAGTGGAACTGTAATCTGGGACGTGGAATTCTTCCACAATGTCCTTTAGTCGCACGAGCAATAACTCAGGTTCGCCATCCAAAAGGCCGCGCAGATCTTCTAATGTTTTACGCAACTCGGCAAGTTGGATCGGTCGGTGAAGTGCAGAGTGTAATTTGGGGTGGCCGGTTGGAACTCGCACTTCATCGTCAAAGTAAAGTTCTTCGTATAGTTTTTCACCGGGCCGAACACCCGTAAATACGATCTCGATCGAATTGCTTGGAAGACCAGAGAGTCGAATCAGATCGCGTGCTAGATCGACGATTTTGATTTGTTCTCCCATATCCAACACGAAGATTTCGCCACCCTTTCCCATCGCAGCTGCTTGAAGGACTAACTGTGAGGCTTCAGGTATGGCCATGAAGAATCGCTTCATTTCTGGATGCGTGACCGTTATTGGTCCGCCACGGCGAATTTGCTCTTGGAAGAACGGGACAACACTACCAGCAGATCCCAACACATTTCCAAAACGCACTACCACGAACTTGGTACTCGATTCTCGTGACATGGCGTGGACGTAATCTTCGGCGATATGTTTGGAGACTCCCATGACGCTGGTTGGATTGACGACCTTATCGGTCGAGATATACACAAAGTGACTTACCTTATACTCATCGGCCAAGTTGGCCATTTGCGCTGTACCGAAGACATTGTTCTTTACGGCCTCACCTGGGTGCATTTCAAGCATTGGTACATGCTTGTGTGCGGCAACGTGGAGGATAACAGCTGGGCGATACTTCTCGAGCAAGCGGCGCATTCTGCCTTCATCTGTAACATCTCCTAGTGCATTCACAATTCGGCAGGACTTTTTCATGGTGCGAAGTTCTACTTCAATGTTGAACAACGCTGCTTCGGAACGTTCGATCAAGACTAATGTGTCCAACGGGAAAGCCAGCAGCTGTCGACAGATTTCTGAACCGATACTTCCACCAGCACCTGTTACGAATACGGTTGTACCTTCAAACAGGTTTCGCAGTGCTGAAAGGTCAAGTTCGATGGGGTCACGTCGTAAAAGGTCCGAAATTTCGATAGACTTGACGGGAATACTGTTGTCGCCATCGAGTAGATGCGTGAGGGGCGGAATGATCTTAAGATTCAGTTCAGCTTTCTCGCAGCTCTCCATGAGTTCGCGAAGTTCTTTGCCCGTCAGACTGCCAGCCACAATGATGATATCGTTGGCACGTTGTTTCTTGGCAATATTTACGAGATTCGTGGTGGAACCTAGGATAGGAATGCCACCGATAAAACGTCCTTGGTCTTTGGTATCGCGGTCCAAGAAGCCACAGATCTTAAAGGGAAAGTTTCCGTGCGTTTGTAAGCGTTGTGCAAAGATCTTGTCGGAAATGTCGGCACCAACCAAGAGAGCTCGAGAACGTTGCTTGCGATTTGCAATTGGCAAAGCGTGTTCATTAATTAATCGCCAGCTTGAGCGAAAGAAGCCTAGGCACAAAATCGTACCAGCACAATCGAGCAGTAGAACAGCTCGAGGTATGAAGTACTCAACCAAGAACAGGTTGACGATACCTAAGCAGATTAGTCCGCTGAAGGCGGCGATTGCCAGTGATACCAAATCAGCAAAGGCGATATGTCGCGTCCAACTATGGAAGTGGCTGGTCGCAAAGAATATCGGAACCTTGATCATCAATACGACGGGGAGAGTTGCCAGGAATACCTTCCAGAAGTCCGGTGGAATGTTGAAATCGAATCTCAGAAGGTAAGCAGTCCAATACGCAAACACAAAAATCACGACGTGCAATATGGCAACACTCAAGAAACCTAAAGGGCGGTTCCCTTTTGCAATACCTGTGTCTTCAGTTGAAGATCGATTCGAAGATGTGTCCATCGGCGAAAATTCCTGGTTGGACGTCTTGTGGTGCAGCAGAGTTGGCTAAATTAGGTTTAGCAATCGTCGAGTTAATGCTCAGGACAAATGCTCCGTAAGGTCTGTGTGTCCACTTTGGTTTGCGTCGAAGAACCACGGGATGCGCGCAGATCGTTTGGAGCTCGGTTGGTAAACCTACCTATGCATTAATCGTTCCCATTTTGGGTTTGGGGACAAAAAGAAACGTCCTTCGGTGTTCCTGCGGACAATTACTTGATTTCTGCTGGTTTTCTTGCGGTGATTAGCAACTTGGAGAGCCATTCGGTTTTGGCATTCGGAAAAGTGGCCAAAATTCGATGTTCCCTTTGCTCATCTGAAAGTTGCAAGATTTGTGGCGTATCGAATCAATTTGTTGCGTTTTGGCAACGTGGGGGGG
>JAFLCP010000213.1 GCA_017303505.1 Planctomycetota bacterium
CACCCAGCCTCCAACATCGCCAGTCGACACAGGATTCAGCAACCATTTCGCAGAGTACGATCTACGAAGATTATCTCGCACTACCGATAAACTTCGCCGTGAATTTCGCAGCTCCTACATCGTACTTGGCAAATCGTGATCGCAATTCGTCGTCGTCCTCGCGATCGATTTTCGGTGACGAACATTTTCGCGAACTTACCTTATCCCTCAGTCATGAAGATGCTATTCCGAACCGAGCACAACTATGACTACGAGGGATGCATCGAGCACAAGGCACGAAACAGCATCCCGATACCCCACCTTCTCGAAGTGAAATTCCTAATTCCTAATTTTTAATTCCTAATTCTCTCCCTGTTCTTTGTACAGAAAGAAATGCAGTCCGCACGCAAAGCTCCAAGCGACCAGCACACTGTTTACTACCAGGCACACAACAAAAAATGGGCTCTGGCTCACAAACTTGGGCAACAGCGCACCGACAAGATTCGCCGGAAAGGAAGTGAAGATGAAATAAACTTCAAAGAGGCCCGCACTGGGTGATGAACCGAAAGCGGGCAGAAAGAGCACTGTGATTAATGTGTGGAACGCCAAAAAAGGAACGACGAATAGACTTCGACTAGGCACACGCCGTTTTGGGACGGGGCCCCTCGCTACTTCGACAACTTCCTTTTGCTCTGATTCGTTTTCCATTTCCGGAACCATATTCGTTTTTTTGGAATTGGCAGGAAGCGATTTCACTTTTTCTAGGTTTGTTTTGTGCGACGAGAGACAAGTCAGCCCGCCGTTAATTATAGAAATGCCAATTCCACTATCCATGATTGTTCCATCGCGAGTCTGTCTGGCCACTAGCAGCACTTATTTCTTCTTTTTCTGCTTCTCCTCCCATTCGATTTTCTCTTCGATCAATATCCGATAGCAACGTTTCATCGCCTCTTTGACCTTTTCCGGATCTTTTGACAGGTCAAAAACCTGTCCGGTAGGAACAATCTGGTCGAGAATCTGTTTGCAGCATTCACCGACCGTAAGAACCTGATGCGAATAGGTAAAGTTTCGCCAATAATCAACGCTACGCGTTAACGTTTTGTCATCGATGTGGTCAATCAGCAGCGGGACTGCATCGTAACCACACGCAACAAGTTTCTCCGCCGCATCTGGAGGTGCTCCAGGAGAATCGTCACCTAAATCCCATCGCATTGACTCCGGACCAAGAATTTTCAAGCCTCTATTGGGCTGCATAAATTGGCGGAGATTTAGATCGCGTAGATCGTAAATCAGTTGTTCTACTTTAGTCTCGTCACCAGGCCTTTTCTCATCGAGCATCCGCTTGATGATCTCGAGATGATGCTTGACCTCTGCTGCGTGCTCGCAATCCGGAAACAGCTCTAAATGGCGCGCGAGATAATCTCGAAGCTTCTCTCTTGGTACCTCAGCCTCACCAAACTGCAAAATGGTCCACCAAATTGCAATAGTCGGTTCTGAAGACGCCTTGAATTCTGGGTTGAAGTGCCACTTATAGAATGTGCGATAAGCTTCTTCATCGGAGAATGTCTGGGCGCTTACGAGTCCGCCGAACAAACTCGTGAGAGCGAACACCAAAAGTGCAAATCGCCCCATGTAAAAACTCCTCAATGGATTGGCCAACAGAAACGCAGGGCACACGTTTTTAATCCTGTGATAAAATCTTTCGCAACTTTCTAATCAACAAGTATGAGGCACCTAGAGATATGGAGTCAACCGAATTGTGGAGGCATTTGCTCCAGTCATCCTCTCTAAGTGTACACGAGACGCTTTCGGCTTTTCATTTGATATATGAGCACTTCGCTCTCACAGAAGACAGCAGGAAAGCAGTCTCGATTTTGCTCCTCATCAGGTCGTATCCCATCGCGAGATGTGACTCTGCGATTCGTTCCTTGCTGCAAGACGAAGCACTCACACACTATCATTAGTTTTTCACCGGACATAGCTGTCCACTCGATATTGGTGCGGCAGCTTGAGCTCGAGTGCGCAACATGGCGACCGAAATCTCTACAGTAACGATGGAGTAAAGAATGCGAGCCGCTTTACGGAGACAACTAGATACCCAATTCAAAGATAGATTTAATGCGGACTTTCCAATGTTCAATAGGCTCCAAATGCCCAAGAGTGAACCGAGTATTTGGGCAGCTTGTAAAATTCTCAGAAGCCTTACTTAACTCTTCGCGTCGTTGCTCGATCTCTGTCGTTTCTTCAGGCCAACTGCTCTCAAAAACGATGGGCGACTTATTCGGATCCACTACACTGTTGAGCTGCCAAATATCTTCGTAGCCATAAACCATTAAGGTAATGTAGGTCGGGACGTTGAGAGCCACTTTGGGTGCCTTGATAAAATTAAGTTGATCCCCCAATTCATCCGGATAGGGATGACGATCTCTGCTTCCTTTCATCTGGCTGTTCGGGGCGGAATCCAGCAGGTTGTTACGGCAGTAAATCAAAATGCGAGTCGAGCGGTCAGGGATAAGCTCTTGCAGGGTTTTCTCAGAAAATGAAGTGTAGGGGAGGTTTTTACTCCCCTTAATTCGAAGCTGGTCATAGGAACCATCGCTGCGAGCATCGAGCACAATCGTGTTTGCCTCCTGCATCGCCTTTGCAAACTCCGCCTCTGAGAGTAGTCGTTTCTGCCTTACTTCCTCAACTTGTTTTGCAAATTCGAGAAAACCCTGGGAATCACAGATTGGCTTGGCATCTTGTGACTTAGCCACTACTTCGATTTTTCGATCTTGTGCCCAAACGGGGTCTGATATCGCACAAAGAGCAAGAGCAATCATTGCCAAAGGCCGAAAGAGATTCATTCGCATTCCTTTCAATATTTCTTCCATCCATCACAACGCTTGGATATCGAGATTTATCCCAACATAATAACGTGAAGTTCTCTAAGAAGACAGAACCTCGCGTGGCTTACAGTGTTTGGTCGGTATCTCACAACAATCTCACACGCAAGCACGTTCACACGATACGTTCACTCAATAGTTGCAAATTGGAGCCCGAATTCAAACAATCCATCAATCGAGATCAAAAAGGTGTTACGTGAATCAATCGGGCTTAACGCGATTCTGTGAAACTCGCCAAATGCGAACGAGTGAGATCTTGATCTTGGGGAATCGTGCTGTCATGTTGATGAAAGTTCAATTCAATCCAAAGAGAAAAAGGCCTACCCTATGATCATCACTACTGGGAACGATGTGGCAGGATATGAAATTGTTGAATATCTCAAAGTTGTCCGTGGAATTGTGGTTCGCGCGACTGGAATAGGGAGAGGCTTTGTGGGCGGCCTACGCTCCATCGCCGGTGGCAACATCCCCGAATATGTTGATGTTTGCGAAGAAGCTCGGCAACAGGCGTATGATCTTCTCGTTCGACATGCCAGTGAATGTCGTGCGGACGCTGTTATCGCCATGCGCTATGATGCCACAGAATTCATGCCGGGCACCACTGAAGTATTGGCATATGGAACGGCAGTAAAACTGAGGAAGAAAGAATAAAGGATTGAGTCTGGTCTAATTCGCGTCACTCTTTTAGGTCCATTTCATGACTCAGAATCTCAAGATTCCCGTTTCCTGCAAATGCGGTGACATTGTGTGGGTATCCAAAGGAGACGCGGGTTCCAAGCTGATCTGCTCTGGGTGTTCGGCCACGCTATCCATACCACCTCTATCCATGCTGCGGGAGGTGGAGGCAGTCGATGTTTCACCTTTGGGAATCTTGTTAGAAAAAATTCGCTATGCAGATCCTCCGTTTGATGGAATGTGCCAAACCTGCTCCGTCGCCAGAGCTGACTTGGTCTTACCTGTTCGCATCGATTGCGACTTCAGCAACCGATCAATTCCTGTGAACAGCGTCGTAGAACTTCAGACTTTTCAAATCCCCTGTTATCTATGCCAATCGTGCAGTAGAGCCCTGAACCGTTCGATGTGGATCGGCTTCGCCCAACAAATAATCACCACGTTATTTCAATCTTTCTGGCTTTTGATTATCTTTCTCATCGCTTTGTTTATTACGGCACATCTACCATTCGTGAGCATGGGCGCAGCGGCCTTCTTTGTATGGGGGCTTCATCATCAGCTGCGTTCGAGGTCCGGGAATCCCGCACTTTTGAAGCACCTTCGCCGCGTATGCGACGTCGACACTATTCTCAAGACAGCTAAGTCTTTTAAGCTCACACCTCTGGTGCGTTTTCCACTCACAGCAAAGGTCTTTCTGAAATAATGTATCTATCGGGAATGTCTGGCAGCAGATGATGGTTACAGTTCTCAGTTCGTAAGAAAACGGCCAGAACATTGCAGCTTAGATCGCAAGGTAATAATGCAATTCATGAATATCACCAAGTGGATTAGTCAAGCCAAAGATTTAGGTTTCTCTGCACTCGCTCAGACGTCGGGAGCCGTAGGGGCAGGGGCTGGCTACGTTCAAGCTTTAGTCGGTAAGGTATGGCTATTTGGTTCGACGGAGACCTCTTCGTCGTATGAGCATGGGCTTGTTGACGAAAAGCACTATTTCCTTGTGCCAGATCGACGATCTGAGTCAGGGTATTCGCTTTACGTGATGCGTTGTTTACCAAACGGAGTACCGCCGCTCAACGATTTGCCCAAACGCCGCCTCTTTCATTTACCCAACGAACATGCCTTGCCCACTTTACAGCACATCTTGTTGGCCGATGCGCGGGAAACTGCAAACAATACCACCGCCTCACCGCAATCGTTTGGCTCGCGACTGAAAGAGATTGCGGACCAAATCGATCGACTGGATGGAAAAGTTTTTAACGGTGTGCTGTTGATTGGCGGCTTGGTTGCACTCATCAATCCATTGGCTGGCGCAGCGGTCGCGATGAAGGCCTTGATCCCATCCATCGGGCTGCTTCTCTCGAAATATGGCCTCCATTATGCAGGTGATCTTGCCAATACACGCGAAATGACTCATCGGATCCAAGTTGCCGAAAAGGATGTTCTCAAGCAGTTTCAAGATTCTGGAACCGAGTCACTTGTTAATCCGTTGCTCACTCAATTTGACCGAGCCCTCGATACTTCGGAATTCGAATACGATCCTGTGCTTCATTTCAATACGGATGAAATCGCCTTTGGCGAACGTGATCGTGACCGCATATTCAAATTGACGTGCCAAGCGATTTGCAACACCTATGAAGATGTTGTCAACAATCGCGCCATGTGGACAAAAGCAAAATTAGGTCCCGAAGATATTCGATTTCTCAGTTTACTCCGACAGCTGGCTACTGCCCCGCAAGAATAAGGAACGTTATAACAGTCATGTTGAGACATTGTTTGTGTTTATACCTAATGCTTGTTAGGACAGCTCATCCATGGCGATCTGTCTGGTTGGTGCATGAAAACAGTGGCATCGAGCATTGCTATCTGCATGGTTGAATATGATGCACAGCCCCTATACGCCCCCCAACACCACACTCGAACTCACCAGCGAACGCGTGTTACCACCCCATCTTGTGCGCCGCACGAGTCGCATCGTCTGTGGGTTCGGGCTCTTTGAATTGTTCGCCTGGATCGTTGCTGCGTACTCGACCGACTACTTATACTTAGATTTATTGGCGATCATCATTGCCATCAATGGCACGCTCATCAATAGCAAGTCCTGCCGCAGTTTTCCCTGGACTATATTTCTGTGCCTCTTTTATCCCATCGCCGTCACCTTTCAAACCACACAAGTTGATTTGACCAATCTGGCGACTTGGCTTCCGACTCGGAACTCTCCTTTCATGTTACTTAAAGTTCTTGTAGCGCTGGGCAGTATGCTTGCTGCAGCCTCGCTGCTGCAATGTTATATTTATCAAAATCGCAAGCACCCTTCACTAAACTGACGCCTAGTAATCACACGACAAAAGGTCATCGATGAGCATAACAACCTGCCCACATTGTGGAGTAAAGATGTTTCCCCGAGAAGGTGTTTGCGTCAGTTGCGACAAGCGTCTTGACGCACCGGTGGACCCATTTGCGCCACCCCCTGATCCAAAATCTCGCAGCGAGATTGTCAAGGCACCAACACAATCTCCTGGCATGGCGTTGTTCATGATCGGCTTTGCGTGCCTAATAGGTCTGTTTGGATTCGCTCAATTGCTCCAGCTGATTGGTTTTATCGGAGTTGGCTTTTCCCCCTTAGGTTTAGGATTGGCGGTGGGAAGCTTTGCATTGTCCGCTCTTTTGATTAAGCAAGCCTTGTCCTAACAAGGCTCAAAGAACTTTACGCTAAACACGCTTCATTTGTTACAGGCTCAATCATGCCCGTAGGTTATTCGGGGACACCGCTCCCTAAAAAACTTGGCATTACAGAATCCACGCGTCTTCTGGTCACAAATGCGCCTGATGACTATTTGGTGTTGTTGGGTGAACTACCTGAGGGCCTCATCTGCGACAAACGACTCTCCAAGTCGACAACCTTGATTCACCTGTTTACAAAGTCGCGTTCAGAACTTGAAGAACGGCTCGGATACTGGCGAGTCAAAATCGCGACGGATACTGTTGTCTGGATTTCGTGGCCCAAGAAAGCCTCGAAAGTACCCACCGACATCACAGAAGATGTGATTCGCGAAGTGGCACTTCCCCTCGGCTTTGTCGATGTCAAGGTATGCGCGTTAAGTGATGTATGGTCTGGTCTCAAACTTGTTATTCGCAAGGAACTGCGTTAGCAATCACCACACAATCACGCGTAAATCACAGACGTTGGTACCGGTTGGGCCGGTGCGAAGGTGGCCACCATATTGATCAAAAAAATGATAGGCATCGTTACGTTGGAGGTAGTCCGCTAGTTTAACCTCATCGAGTTCAACAACTTTTTCTACTGCACTATCGAACCAAGCGCCAGCCACATCGGTAGGTCCATCTTCACCATCGGTCCCGCCAGACAGAAAACAAATCGGTCGTGCCTCGCGCTCTGCACGAGTCCATTCCATTCGGCGTTGCAAAGCGGCCAGCACTAACTGTTGATTTCTGCCACCTTTACCACGTTGTTGAGGTGATACTAATTTTACGGTAGGTTCACCGCCGCTGATAAGGCAATCAGGAGCTTCACTGTCGCCAATCCAGGGGACACAATGATCTAACAACTCGCATCCTAGTTCTTCCGCATCCCCTTCGCTCCGGCGTGCACAATTCATGAGATATCGATAGCCGCGGGCAACAGCTTCTACGCCGGCAGCATCGACAGCTGTTGCGTTGTTGGCGAGTATAAGATGTTCAACGTCACAATCTGGTCGAGGCCATTTATGGTGGTTGTTTTGTGCAACAGCTTTCCAAATGTTCGTCGAAACGTGATCGGATTTCGAAACATATTTTCGCAGCACTTCGCTAGCGGAAGGGGAGGGGATATCGGAATAAAATGTCGGCCCGGAACCAATGAATCTCAAATCGTCCCCCAGCACATCCGAAATGACCAGCGTCACCATTTTCTTGGCGCGACAGGCTCTCGCTAAGCCACCTCCTTTGATTTGGCTCAGCGCGATCCGCACGGTGTTGAGCTCTTCAATCGTTGCACCAGCAGCGCTGAGATAGCGAGTCACTTCACGTTTTTCAGCCAATGAAACAGAAGCGATGGGAAGAGGCAACAGTGCGGATGCTCCCCCCGATAACAAGCAAACGACGACATCATTAGCTGAAGCCGATTCGACCAATTCCAGAATCTGTTGACTGCCATAGACACCTTGTTCGGTCGGTTCGTTCAGTGCAGCAGGGCGACCTTCATGCAAATGGATGGGAGAGGAATACGAACTTGGAATCGTTCCTTGCGGCACGTTAATCCAACCGACCACTTTCCCTGACTTGAGCCAACTCTCTGGCAATCGTTTTTGAAAAGCAACCGCCATCGCTGCCGATGCTTTTCCAGCTCCGACCACAATCAACCGCTGCATCCGTGATGTGGCAATTGAAATCTCTTCGATTTCGATGGCATTCGCGGTGATATGCATCGCATTCTGAAATAACGTCTCGGGCTGCACGGCCGCTACGCCCGCTTTCCAAATGGCTATCGCATCATCACGCAAATTTTTCATGGAACGGTTTGTACCGCAGTCGGTATTCCACTTGGGTCAAGAGGTGCAAAGTTTGCCGCTGCGACCGTTAAGTCATCGATCAGCACATCACCTTCGCCACGCATTTCCAGCATAATTTCCAGCGGTCCGCTTCGCTCAACCACGCGATAAATTCTTAACGGGAGCCACACATTTTGAGGCGCCTTGAGCAATTGTCCGAGAGCAGGCCCTTCCATACTCTCGTAAACGAGCAAACCGGATTGTGGCTTGCTGCAACCGGCTTGAACTTTGACTCGTCCTTCAATGCGGATCACTTGTCCGGCAGTAACATTTAAGGCACCGCTTCGAATGCGGAGGCTCGACCCCGCATATCCGCCCGAGATTTCACGTTCTTTACCACGAGCCACAATTCGCAGGGCATTCCCAGGCCCTTCAGGTGCCAGGGACACAACCTCGGTTAAAACATCCACTTGGTCTTCGAGTCGGCGATCCTGTTTCCAACCAGCGGTTAACATGACTTCCAGGTTCTCCATGGCCCCCCCCGCCAACGCCAGGTCGCTCCATGAATTATTGCCAATTTTTCGTCCCAAGTACCAATGCAATGGAACACTGGAACTTGCCAAAAGCCAAGGTGCGCTTTGTGGCGATGGAACGTCAGCTCGGGCTACGCTCCAGGCATTGTGAATCACCAATTGCGACGCCTCGAGGGCGCGCAGAATATACGCCATTGCGCCAGGTGTATTACTCCCTAACAGCAGATAGGCTTGCTCCATATCCCGGCCAGCGCGTTGGATGGCCAACATATCTTCGGTGAGTCGATTATTGCTGACAACTTGCCAGCGAGCCGCCACGATTTCTTGAGCTGCCGCTAATCGCATTTGAGCCACGTTGGCGACGGCAAAGGCGTAACCAGCCCCCAACACTTCGAAACGTTGATTGAAATAACTGAGCACTTGAGGTTCACTGGTAGAAATCAAGAATTCGATGGTGTGTGGATTATCGATCTGTACTTCAACAACTCCACCGATGCGTCGTTGTGGTAGCGTTTCCAATTTCCATTGAGTAAATCGCATCACTTGCGCGGATGGGCTCGATTGTTGCCATGTCAACTTGAGTGGCTGTTTGTTGTTTGGGGTGTTGCTTGAAGCAAATGAGAGATGCGAGTTTGGACCTGAGGGTTGAACCACAATCAATTGGGATTTTGGTGATTCCCAAAGTGTCGCATCCCAATTGGAATCATTGGCCTGAACTTGATGCCTACTTCCGCGAGACGTATTGAGCCAAGGTGAAATTAAGTCCAACTCAGCATGGATCCATTGGAGCATATTCGCTCGAGCCCGATCTTCGTTTGATTCGGTATCCAATGGAGAACGCGAGCGAAAGTACATGCCTTGAACACCAGCTGCCAAGGCGCGATACATTTGGCTGCGGATTTGACAAGGATCCCCCGTAGTCATATTGATCGTTGGCTGTCCAATAATCTCTCCCATCGCTTCCACTTGCCTGCGCCATTCCAGCGAAGGTTGAGTCGCTAACGAGGCCATCACTTGTGGTGAGCCGCGACAGTCTTTTAGTGCATCTTCCAGAAACTCTGTCAACTCCGTCGAGCGTTCATAGGCACCTGCTTGTAGGCAAGGGAGTACAAGCGTATTGGAAATTCGACTATAGGCCCACAAGTTCTCAATAGGTTCCGCCACAATCGGCTTTTGTAAGTGGCTCATCGAGCCACGCAATTGCTCGACGCGTTGACGAATCACTTCATATTCTTGACGATCGGAATAATTACCGACGGCCCAACCTTCAACGATCGACCAATCTTTGGCTTGTTGCTGCAAGGGGACCACCGTTGGCAACGGTGAGATCACTTTCAATCCATAATTCTCTGC
>JAFLCP010000214.1 GCA_017303505.1 Planctomycetota bacterium
ATTCGCTTGGCGTACATCATCTGTTCGCGTTTGCGTGTTCCGGTCGAGGCGTAGATCGCTCGTTCGTGGTTGCCGACCAAGGAAATCAATCTTGCCAAGGCGGCTGCGTCTCCGTTCCAGCTAACCGTTATGTGCAGACCGCAGCTCGAATTTACTCGGCCCCCGCGAGCGTTGATCTGGTCGATCGCGTTCTCGATCTGGCGTACGCCTTCAGCCCCTTTGAGTATCGGGCTTACAAACTCGCATCCTTTGCGAGAGGTGTTCTCGGGTCGGATACTTCCGTCGCGTTCTGCTTTCCATCCGGTTGGCAGCCAAGGTACTTGGTATCCGCTGTGGTAAGGTCCGATCGGTGTGTTGTCGGTGCTTGGGAGGGTTGTTTCGAATTCAATTCCGAAGGCGATTTCGTTTGCGTTCATCGTTCTGTTCCTTTGTGGTTCGAGGTGTGTTTTGCGTCGCGTTTTCTGCGTCGCGATGACACACATGAGCCATGCGTTTCGAGGAACATCCAGCCGATTCCTGCATGTTTTTCCAGTAATTCTGCATGTTTTCTGACATGCCACTGGTGCCCCAACATTACGCCACCGTCGCGTCCAAACATGCTCCGCATAACGAGGCGAACATGCGGCTTAAACGCGACCGTGCGCAAACGGTGGCCCCACGTTTCGGGATGCCAAACCATGGAGGAATGCGATGAGTGAAGGAAACAACCAGGTCGATCCGGCGAGGCTTTCGGTAGAGCAAGCGGCGAAGCTACTTTCAGCCGCGTACCGAGAACGCATCGAGCCAGAGAAGATCCGACTAGACCTGCAAGAAGGTGCACCGGTGAACGTTGATGGAACGATCAACCTAGTGCACTACAGCGCATGGCAAGCAAAGGAGATGGGACGTGGCGAGTGATCCAAGAAAACTCAAACCAAGCGAGCTATGCCGACTGCTCAACTCGACGCCACTAGGCGAGGTAATCAGCGAACGACAACTGTATCGGCATCGACAACGCGCCGGCGCACGCATTGGCGACAACAAGACCGTCGACTTGCTTCGCTATTGTGCTTGGATGCATGTCGTACGACATACGCCTCGCACGACAAACGGTGTCGATCCATACGAAGCGATGAAAGAACGAGCTCGCGCACGCAATGCAGCGCTCGCGCTCGCCGGTCGAGATATTGGCGAACTGCCGGAGGTCGATAACGCAGATCGCAAAGATCGCGCGTCGCGAGACTTCCGATACTTTTGTGAAACATACTTTCCGCTAACGTTCCATCTCGCTTGGTCACCGGACCACATCAAGGTCATTGAAAAGATCGAGCAAGCGGTTGTGCATGGAGGTTTGTTCGCATTGGCGATGGCACGCGGTAGCGGTAAAAGCTCGATTGCTGAAGTCGCATGTATTTGGGCAGTGCTCTATGGTCATCGAAACTTCGTATGTTTGATCGGCAGCGATGAAGGGCATGCATGTGATATGCTCGATTCGATCAAAACCGAACTCGATAGCAATGAGTTGCTGTTGGCTGACTTCCCAGAGGTTTGCTTCCCAATACAAGCCCTCGATGGAATCTCGAATCGCGCCAACGGGCAGCTCTACAAAGGCAAACGCACGCAGATTGGATGGACCGCAAAAGAAGTCGTCTTACCAACGATCGAGGGTAGCAGCGCCAGCGGAGCAATTATCAAGGTCGCCGGCCTAACCGGCCGCATCCGAGGTATGAAATTCAAGCGTCCCGATGGTAGAACAGTTCGTCCAAGTCTTGTGGTACTGGATGACCCACAGACGGATGAGAGTGCTCGGTCGCTTTCGCAATGTGCGAATCGCGAAAGCATACTCGCCGGCGCAGTGCTTGGGTTAGCAGGTCCTGGCAAGAAGATCTCGGGCATCATGCCCTGCACCGTAATTCGCCCGGGTGATATGGCCGACAATATTCTCGATCGTAATCGCCATCCGGAGTGGAATGGCGAACGCACTAAGATGGTTTATGCGTTCCCAAAGAATGAATTGTTATGGGAGCGTTACGCCGAGATCCGCGCAGAAGGGATGCGCGGCGGTGATGGTGGTGAATCTGCCACCGAGTTCTATCGCCAGAACCAATCTGCGATGGATGATGGAGCTGTAGTCGCTTGGCAGGAGCGATTCAACTACGACGAACTCTCCGCGATCCAGCACGCGATGAATCTCAAACTGCAAGACGAGGCAGCGTTCTTCGCCGAGTACCAGAACCAACCATTGCCTGCAGAAACGGTAGTTGATGGGATGCTCAAGCCAGAAGAAGTGTCGACGAAGATCAACCGCATGGATCGCGGCTTGGTTTCGATTGGCGCGAATCATCTCACCGCCTTCGTTGACGTCCAGCAGAAGCTACTCTTCTATGTGGTCGCAGCATGGGAGGACGACTTCACTGGATATGTGATCGACTACGGTTGTTACCCGGACCAACAGCGTCCTTATTTCACGCTACGTGAGGCTCGCCAGACACTGAGCTCCGAAGCGACTGGAACCGGACTCGAGGGATCGATCTATGCCGGCCTCGAGTCGCTAACTTCAAAACTACTCGATCGCGAATGGCAGCGAGACGACGGCGCTGTGATGCGCATTGGTCGCTGTTTAATCGACGCTAACTGGGGGCAATCGACAGATGTGGTCTACCAGTTCTGCCGGCAGTCCAAGCACGCCGCTGTGATCATCCCCAGCCACGGTCGCTTCGTCGGCGCGTCGAGTTTGCCCTTCAGCGAGTATCGTCGCCGTCCAGGTGATCGCGTAGGACTCAACTGGCGTATCCCGAACGTTCATGGCAAGCGTGCAATCCGTCACGTGGTCTACGATACCAACTGGTGGAAGTCGTTTATCAACGCTCGCCTACGTGTTTCGATGGGCGATCGCGGTTGCCTCTCGCTCTTTGGTACGAACGCCGAAACGCATCGCATGCTCGGCGAGCACCTAACCTCCGAGTACTTCGTCAAGACCGAAGCCCGCGGACGGAGTGTGGACGAATGGAAGCAGCGACCCGAACAGCCAGACAACCACTGGTTCGACTGTTTGGTCGGTTCCGCCGTCGCGGCATCCATGCAAGGTGTTGTCCTTCAAGGTATTGAAGGTGTAACCGAGGTGCGCAGGGAGCGGATTAGCTTTACGGAGATGCAGAAACGCCGGCGGAACAAATAGTACCAAGATCTTAATCTTAAAAAAATCTCCTCGTCCTTCCGTCAATCTACATGGGTACCGGGTATTCCTACAGATAGAAGACCACTTCTTCATTTTCAGGTAGGCCGCATGTATGACTGACAACTTGCAAGAAACGATTCGCGAGAGTGCGAAAGCTCCCGCTAAGGCATCGGGAGATGCCGGTAGCGTCGAGCAGCATAAGCTGACCGAGCAGATCGCTGCTGACAAGTATCTGGCATCCAAGGCGGCCGCCTCTCAACCGAAGCGTGGCCTTCGATTTAACAAGCTCGTGCCACCAGGGGCGGACTAATTGGTTCGCAACTGATCGAGCTTGTTTCTATAGGCAGGGGTGTCGGGTTTAACAGTAGGGATTGAGTCACGGATGTTTAAGTTGTTGTCAGGGATTCTGAGCAAGAACGGCGATCGCAAAGATCGGTCGCTCGTCCGTGGACGCTCGGCCCGACACCCCTGGTCGTTGGTGAGAATGCTTGGACGCTACGACGCTGCGACCACCACGATCGACAACGTTCGCCACTGGGCGGCGGCTGATGGACTATCGGCCAGTGCGGCCAATAGCCCTGAAGTGCGCCGCACGCTACGCAACCGTTCACGATACGAGATCGCGAACAACTCTTATGCCCGAGGCATTTCGCTGACTCTGGCCAACGACTGTGTTGGTACTGGACCTCGATTGCAAATGCTGACTGCGGATGCATTTGCCAACCGCTTTGTGGAGCAGGAGTTCTTTGCTTGGGCCGATGCAATTGGCCTCGCAGAGAAGCTACTCACGATGCGGCTCGCTCGCGTTTCGGATGGTGAATCGTTTGGTTTGCTAACCAGTAACCCAAGAATCGATTCGCCGGTTCAACTTGATCTAAAGCTGGTCGAAGCCGAACAGGTTACTTCACCACTTTTGGCACTGGATGGTTATCGCTATCTCGATGGCATTCGCTTCGATGAGCACGGCAACGCGATCTCATACGATGTTCTCCGAGAACATCCGGGCGATGACGCTTTCTCGTTAACCGAGAACTATGACACCATCGATGCCAGTTCTATTCTTCACTATTTCCGAAGCGATCGGCCAGGGCAAATCCGTGGTATTCCCGACATAACGCCAGCCCTGCCACTGTTTGCACAACTGCGACGATTCACGCTTGCCGTTTTGGCGGCTGCCGAAACAGCGGCTGACTTCGCTGGGATTCTTTATACGGATGCGCCGGCAGGTGGCGAAGCCGATGCCGCTGAACCGTTCGAGCCAATCGAACTAGAGAAGCGAGCGCTCTTAACGATGCCAGGCGGTTGGAAGATGGCTCAGATGCACGCTGAGCAACCAGCCACGACCTATGCCGAGTTCAAGCGTGAGATCCTTAACGAGATCGCACGTTGTTTGAACATGCCGTTCAATGTCGCTGCTGGCAATAGCTCGGGCTACAACTATGCCTCCGGGCGACTCGATCATCAAACCTACTTCAAGTCGATCCGTGTCGAGCAGTCGCAAATGGCTCGCACCATTCTGGATCGCATTCTGTACGCATGGCTGCGTGAAGCGATTCTCATCGAAGGCTATCTGCCTAACTCGCTTCGCACTCTCGACTCGTCGTTCGAGCATCAATGGTTCTGGGACGGACATGAACATGTCGACCCGGCCAAAGAAGCCAATGCCCAGAGAATCCGCCTCGCCAATCATACGACAACTCTGGCCCATGAATACGCGAGGCAGGGGCGTGATTGGGAGGCGGAACTTAAACAACGCGCGAAAGAGGTCTCGCTCATGCACGAGCTTGGACTCAAGATCGATTCAACTTCACTTTCTCCTGGAGATGTAACGGATGACGAAGACACAGCAGTCAAGTAAGCAGAGTGAAGTGGATGCCGAATCGGTGCCCAGCTCGCTACGAATCGTTTGTGACGATGCCAGCTCGATTAACCTGCAAGCATCGGAGGCTGCCGAAGAGGGTAAGCCATCGCTGCGCAAGTTCTCGATGGTTGCTTACACAGGCGGCGCGATGCGACTCGGCGGTTGGCCCTATCCTGTGGTTGTGGACCTAGCAGGCATGCGAGTGACTCGCAAGTCGCGCCCAATCCTCAAGGACCATGATCGCGCCAGTATCGTTGGTCACACCGACGACATCATGGTCGGCGATTCGCGACTGGAAGTCGCAGGCGTGATCTCGGGTGTGGGTAACACTGCTCAGGAAGTCATTGCCACCAGCGAGAACGGTTTCCCTTGGCAAGCGTCGCTCGGTGCGAACGCCGACAAAGTTGTCTTCATTCCCGAAGGCAAAACAGCTACCGCCAACAGTCGCGAGTTCAAAGGTCCAGTTTACATCGCACGTAAGTCAACGCTCGGCGAGGTGTCTTTCGTGGCCCTCGGTGCCGACGATGACACCGAGGCACGTATCGCGGCTGGCCAAGCTGAGGGCGACGATGAACTCGATGGCAATGAGCCAGACGAGGATAGCACCGAGTCTGACGATTCGGAACTCGACCCAGTCAACGCAAGTCTCGAACTGTCTGCCAAACCAAAGCGGACGAATACCAATGGAGTAGTTTCCAAGATGCGAATCGAAGCCGCCGCTGAATCCAAACGAATCTCCGGCATCCGCAAGGTCTGCGCCGGCAAGCATCCAGAGATCGAAGCTCGCTCGATCGAAGAGGGCTGGAGTGTAACCAAGACGGAGTTGGCAGTGCTACGAATCGAACGTCCCAAGGCCCCTGATCAACAGGCAAGCCAACCTATGTACCGACGCGAAGTCCTTGAGGCAGCTTGTTGTCTGTCGGTAGGGCTCGATGAAACGAAGTTGCTCAAGGCCTATGGCGAGCGAACACTCAATTCTGCCGATCCACTTCGTCACATCGGCTTGCGGGAACTTGTCGCTGAATGCGCGCGATTGGAGGGCCACGACATTCCGCGCGTGTTCGGCGACGGTACCGCAACGATTCGTGCCGGATTCTCTACGATGTCACTGCCTGGCATCCTTGAAAACGTCATGAATAAGACGCTCTTGTCAGCCTATGAGTCGACGCCGATCGCTGCGTTTGACCTGTGCAGTATTGGGACTGTGAGCGACTTCAAGGAGATTTCTCGCTATCGATTGCTCGGTACAGGAGGTTTCGAGAAGGTCGCACCTGATGGTGAGCTGAAGCATGGCAAGCTCTCGGACCAAAAGTACAGCAACAAGGCTGATACCTATGGTCAGATCCTTGCACTGACTCGTCACGACATCATTAACGATGATCTCAACGCGTTCATGGATATCCCTCGTCAAATGGGACGCAGCGGTGCCGAGTCGATCGACGAACTGTTCTTCACGTTGCTACTCAAGAACACTGCGTTCTTCTCGTCCGCCAACGGAAACTTGCTGACGGGTCCAGACACCAAGTTCGGTCCTGAGTCTCTAACGATTGCGAAGACCACCTTCCGCAAACAGAAGGCTGGTCCAGGTAACAAAGCCAAGGATCAAAAGCCGATCAATATTCGGCCCGAGTTCTTGGTTGTTCCGGTGGAAATCGAAACCGATGCCGAGCTACTGATGGGTTCCGCTCAGCTCATGATCGACGCACAAGGTACGCCGACCAAGATTCCGGTCGACAACCCTCACCGCAACAAGTATCGCGTCATTTCAACGCCGCACTTGTCGGATAGTTACTACCAAGGAGCCAGCGGCTCAGCTTGGTATCTGTTCGCTAACCCGAATGTGCTACCTGCGTTTGAGATTGTGTTCCTTAATGGTCGACGCACGCCGGTCATCGAACGCGTCGAGATGCCTCCAAACACCCTCGGCATGGGCTTCCGATCCTACATCGACTTTGGCGTGAATTCGCAAGATGCTCGCGCTGCGGTGAAAGTGACCGGCGAATAGCTCTAGCTTTCGCCTCTCAACAACAAACATTCCACCATTCCAAGGACCTCATAGCGCATGCAAGCTCAATTTGTTCATGACGGTAAGGCCGTCGATTTCACTCCTACCGCTGATGTTGCCGTTGGATCAATCGTGATCCAAGGCGACTTGGTAGGGATTACCAAACGCGACATCAAGGCTGGTTCACTCGGCTCCATCGCTGTGGAAGGCGTCTTTGATATTCCCAAAGACCCAGCCCTAGCAATCGAATTCGAAGCGGGAACCAAGGTCTACGTCGATGAAGACGGGGCTGTGGTCGCTGACGATGTTGGCACCAAGTATCTCGGCAAAGTCGTGAATGACGCCGCCGCCACTGATTCCTATGTCCGCGTTCGCCTGAGCCAGTGATGAGACACCGTGAGCAACAACGCACAAATCATAAACATTGGAGCAATCCACGTTGCTGACGGCACGACCGTCGACTTCGTACCTGAGGCTGATGTGCCTGCGGGATCGATCGTCGTCGTGGGCAAGCTCGTGGGTATCGCCAAGTTTGGGATTAGTGCGGGCTCACGAGGCAGCATCACGGTTCGTGGCGTCTTCGATGTCGTCAAGGACCCAACGACCAACATTCCTGCTGGAACGATCCTTTACTGGTCCCAAATCAGCTGGCATGTGGTCAAGAACGCATATGCACATTCAATGATCGGCAAAGCCATTGAAGCCGCGCCGCCAGGCACACTCACAGTCCGTTTACGTTTGAGTCAATAGATGATGGCATCAATTGCAAAAGTAACAATCGATCGAGCTCGCGCAACGCAGTCCTTGCGGATGGCCAATGGCCTAGTCAGCCAATGGCTCTCAGTGGGTGAGTTTCGAAGTTGTTTTTGCGTGGCAAGTCAGTCCGTTCAATCGGCGTGGATCATCGAAGGGCGTTTACCCAACGGTGATAACGTCCAGCTCGCCAGTTATGCAACCGATTTGTTTGATCCTGCCAATCCACGCTACGTCACTATGAAGGCCATGTGTGGGCTGCCGATTCGATTCGTTGCGGCTACGCCTCAAACGAACTCGCGACTGTGGGTGGTATTCAAGAGTTAGCGACGACTACCGCTGGCCCGCACCAGGGGCACGAGTTGGGCCTCGGCTCATCAAACGATCCTTGCGTTTGCGGGTCAGCGTTAGTCGTCTCAGTTAACAAGGTTAGAAACGAGTTCAACATGATAAATAAACAATTCATTTCAGCATGTGCATTGATGCTGCTCGTACTCGCCGGCTGCGATTCTGGCATCGTCAATGTTCGTGCGTTGCCAACTCCTAGTCCCGAGCAACCGCCCGCGAACTTGCCTGTCGAATTGCATCAGCGCAATTGGACAGGTTCCCTTGGCCAAGGGAGTTGTGTCCACGCTTCGCTTGTTAATCACTTGCGTTGGCTGAACAAGATCGAACTCGGGGAACGCTGGCGGTCTACCTACGCCGATGGCGAGTGGGACTCAAGGCTTCGTGATCGACTCGATGCAGCAGGCGTTGACTACAGCTACACGCTCAAAGCCGACCCGCGATTTCTTGACTGGGCCAGTGCGACCAGGCGAGGAGCGATCCTCTGGTGGAAGCCGGCCCACTGTTGCACGTTCGTCGGCTGGATCGAACGCGAGGGTAAGCAATACGCGGCGATCCTCGACAACAACTATCCAGGGCGATTCGAACTGACGCCTCGAGAACAGTTCATCCGATTGTGGGCTGGCTACGGTGGTTTTGCATTGACTGTTCTAAACGATCCAAGTAGCTCACTACCTTACCGAAGTTATGAGGTTATCCAGTAATCATGATCAACGATACCATTCGCATTCGCCTGAGTTTAGGTCTTATAGTGGTGGCAATTATCCACGCGGTTCTCTTGGGTGTTGTATTCACGGCATTGCATCAGCCAGTACTTCCGAATCCCACCAACGAAACGTGGACGATACCAACCTATCGGCCATCGACGCCCACGAGTGCAGGCAAGATCGAGAAGCTACAGGAACCACAGTCCGTGAACTTGCAAGCGCAAGGCGAGGTCAAGCAACAGATTCGCATTTGCCCTCAGGACTGTCCCCCAACACGCGTCTACCCTGCGCCCGTGATTGTTCACCCAACGATCGTCCAGCCCAGCGTTGTCGGTCCAAGTGTGGTAACTCCGGTGAGCCCCACACCCAACTTCACAACGCCAGCAACGCCATCGGTGGAAGTTCCGACCGTTCTTAAACCTGCAACTTCGCCGGCATCGCCTCCACCAAAGAAGAGTTACCAAATCGCATTATTCGTTGGCAACGACTCCACAAGCAAGATGCTGCAAGATTGGTTCAGCCAAGATAAACAGCTTATCTCGCTCAAAGAGAGCTGTGAGTTTCAAATCTACACTGCTGGAAACCCAATCTACAAGACTCGGTATGCCGACATTGTGCCAGCGGAACAGTTTCCGGTGGTTCTTTTTCAAGATGCAACTGGCGGACACATCCATGCCGCAGGCCGAACCATGATCCCTAGTACTCCTGCAGAGTTGTATTCCGAGCTCAAACATGGATACACGCTCTACAAGCAAGCCAAGCAGGCACAAAAGACCGGTGCGGTGAAGACCAAGGGTTACTCTTGGGACGATGCCATCACGCCGACACTGTATCTATCAGCCGAGGATTGTCCCGATGGATATTGCCCAACGCCGCAACCGGAAAACCGCCGTCCGCTTGATCGAGTTCGCGATTTGTTCGATGGAGCCACCGAGACTCGTAACGAGATT
>JAFLCP010000215.1 GCA_017303505.1 Planctomycetota bacterium
CGTGGTTGTGGCGGGATACCTTCGAGGTTGAATTCGCCAAGCAAGCGGTTTTGGGCCGCCATACGTCGTTCGCCTTGGAACACGCGTACGGTTACCGCTGTTTGGCTGTCGGCAGCCGTGCTAAAGGTGTTTTGCTTCGCAGCTGGGATCGTGGTATTGCGCTCGATCAGTGGAGTGAGGATACCGCCTTCGGTTTCGATACCGAGGGTAAGTGGAGTCACGTCCAACAAGAGCACGTCACGGCGTTCGCCGCTGAGCACACTACCTTGAATCGCAGCACCGATGGCTACAACTTCGTCAGGGTTCACACCTTGGTGTGGTTCTTTACCAAAGATATCCTTCACCAATTGGCGAACCTTAGGAACGCGAGTCGAACCACCGACCAAAACGACTTCATCGATTTGGCTTGGCTTGAGTTTCGCATCTTCCAACGCTTGCAACACTGGCTTGCGGCAACGCTCGATCAACGCATCAACGAGTTCTTCAAACTTGGAACGCGTGATCGTCACTTGCAAGTGCTTTGGTCCAGTTGCATCGGCTGTGATAAATGGCAAGTTGATGTCGGTCTGTGGAACCGAGCTCAATTCTTTCTTCGCTTTTTCGCAAGCTTCTTGCAAGCGTTGCAAGGCCATTGGATCTTTGCGAAGATCGACGCCATTGTCTCGTTGGAACTGACCGGCGACGAAGTTGACCAAAGCCTCATCGAAGTCGTCACCACCGAGGTGTGTATCACCGTTGGTTGAGATCACTTCGAAAACTTTGCGTGAGTTATCGCCATCGGCATCGGTTGCCACTTCAAGAACCGAAACGTCGAACGTACCACCACCCAAGTCGAATACCACGATCTTGTGATCGCGGCTCTTATCCAAGCCGTATGCCAAAGCAGCGGCAGTAGGTTCGTTGATGATACGAGCCACTTCGAGACCAGCGATTTGGCCGGCATCTTTGGTTGCTTGACGTTGTGCGTCATTGAAGTAGGCAGGAACGGTGATCACGGCTTTGCTAACGCGATGGCCGAGATAAGCTTCTGCGGATTCCTTGAGCTTTCGCAATACCTTCGCGGAGATTTCCTGTGGAGTGTACTGCTTGTCGCCGATTTGGATCTTTACATATTCCTGCTTTCCGCCGACGACTTCGTACGGAACCATCTTCTCTTCGCTTTCCACTTCCGAATGACGGCGACCCATAAATCGCTTCACGGAGTAAACGGTGCGACGAGGATTGGTCACGGCTTGTCGGCGAGCGGGTTCGCCTACGATCGTGTCTTGTTTGTCGTTAAAGCCCACCACGCTTGGGGTGAGGCGGTTGCCTTCTGGGTTCGGAATCACTTTAACTTCCGAACCTTCCATTACCGCCACAACCGAGTTGGTAGTGCCTAAGTCGATTCCAATGATTTTTTCGCCCTGTGCCATTTTGAAAATCCTCTCTCTGGTTTGGCGTGTGATAAAAAAGGTGGTCTAAAATGCGAGGGAAAAGAAACCTTTTCCGCTCGTTTGTTGGATAGCTTATTGTCCCCAGTGGCTGTGGCCTCTGAAGATGTTCCTTTCGTTAGCAACCGGTGTGCCAAAATCGTTGGAAATTGTTTAGTTGCGTCGTAAGTTATTGTCTTGTTTGTGTTTGCGGCGATTGGATTTTAGCCAGCTTTCTCGTTTAACGACACGATCTGCCACTTTTTCCCAAGTTCAAAGAGCCGTTGTGCACTAGTTGCCAAAATGACAGCGGTTCCGGCACGTTTTCGACCGAATTAAAGCCATAACCGCGCCGGTGAGAATTGGTGACCGGTGAGCGGTTGGGGCCCCAGACGCCTGGCTGCCAAAGTGAGCGGTCGCTTCCGCGCAAATGGCAGTGCCCTGCTCTGTCGCCTCGTCAGCGTTACTTTTGCGCGAAAAGTGACTTCGAATAGCTAGTCAAGCTGTGAAAAGAATCAAAGCTGCAGGCTGAGCATAGCCGAGGCTTAATTCGTCAAGGCGCATTGACGACCGCATGCATTGCGGGGCTAATGATCGCGAACACTCTTCCCACCCAAGATGGTTTGGGAAAGGGTTTGAAATTTTTGAGAATAAGGAAGTGATGGATGTCCTCCACCAAACGCGGGTCAAGCTCTGGAAAAAATGCTAACGCTGAAGCGAAAGCCGCCAAGAGCAGCGAGCGAAACGATGATTGTGAACGAATCGCGGCGATCGACAAGCAACTGGTGGAGTTACTCGATCGGCGAGCACGAATCGTACAGCGATTGGAAAATCAAAACGCGGGTGAGGAGAGTCTTCAAGAGCTGTGGAAGTGGCAATTAGCGGCGGAGAAACAAGCGGCTCAGGTCCCTAAGGATTCACCGCTAAAGAGCGAGCAAGTGGCAGAGTGGTTGCGTCACACGGCTTCGGTGAGCTTCCAACCATTGTCGAGCAAAACGAGAATTGCTTATCTCGGACCACAATACAGTTACAGTTATCTCGCCGCGATCCGGCATTTTGGTGAAGCGTCAAACTTAATGCCGGTGGCTACCATCGGGGCCGTGTTTCAGGAACTGCTGCGCGATCAATCGAAGTTTGGCGTGGTGCCCGTTGAAAACTCGACCGATGGACGTGTTGTCGACACGTTGGGCATGTTCGCGCGTTTTCCCGTACATATCTGCGGTGAAGTTTTGCTGCCGATCCATCATTGTTTGTTGGGGCGTTGCAGCCGCAATGAAGTGACTGAGGTGCATAGCAAGCCGCAAGCTCTCTCGCAGTGTCGAACTTGGTTAGCGCAACATTTGCCTGATGCACGCTTGGTGGAAATCACGAGTACGGCAGCGGCGGCTAAGCTGGCGGCTGAGAAGCCGGGTGTGGCGGCCATCGCCAGTCGCGAAGCTGGTGTGCATCACGGCTTGCATGTGATTGATGCCAATATCGAAGATAACGCAAACAACGTGACACGGTTTGTCATCCTGGGTGGCTCGCCGGCGGAACCGACTGGCAAAGACAAAACGGCGATTATGTTTCAAGTTCCGCATCAACCGGGTGCATTGGCGGATGCGATGTTAGTATTTCGCAAGAGCAAGTTGAATCTGACTTGGATCGAATCGTTTCCGATCGAAGGAAGTCGGAGCGAATATCTGTTCTTCATCGAGCTCGAAGGGCACCAAGAGCGGCCTGCTATCCGACAAGCACTTCGTCAATTGAAAAAGCAAGCGTTGCGGTTGGAAATACTCGGGAGCTATCCCAAGGATCAATCGTTGGCCTGATGGGACCGGGACTACATCTCTTGGGCAAGACGCTGGATAGCAAAAAAATACAGGTAAACAGGGCCATAAAAGAAATCGCCCCACCGCTGTGACCAACGGTAGGGCGATCGTTTGGTGTTACCTAAAAGCGACCTTAGCGATTAGACTTCGCTGTCGTATAGTTCTAATAGCGCTGCGTCGATGTTGTCGACCCAATCACTATCCGTAGCTGCTTCCGAAGTTAGAGTGAACGTTGGAATTGAATCGATGGTGGTGAGCGACCATTCGGTAGTCACGCCATTAAGGCTGATTTGGCCATCTTTACTGATGTCAGCTATGAGTTCCGTTTCGCCATCACTGGCCGTGACAGTACCGGTTTCGTCAACGCTTAACTCCCAAGTTGCATCTTTGAGGTAGCTAGTTACGTTGGTGGTTAAGCCAAGCGTTAGCCAAGCACCGGCGATACGCGATGCCGAGGTGTCGACATCGTCAGCGGGTGGAACCAACATCCCTTGGTCTAGCAGTGATAGATCGCTATCTGCGATGATACTATTGGTTTCGACTTCGTTTAGGTCGTTGATCACGACCAACACGTCGATCGGCGAGAATCGATTGTCGCCGTTGATATCGACGTTTTCCATTTCGAAAATGGACGAGGCGTCGTCGACAACCATCACGTCTTCTGATGCAAAGAACGATTGAAAGTAGGTGTTGAAGAAGTTGAACATCAAAATCGCATCAAGCGCCGAGACCTTACCATCTTGATTGAGGTCACAGCTGTCCCAAGTTGGGAGCGATTCGAAAGAGGTAGTGGTAACTTCAATCGGTACATCGGTGCGTTGTACCATTTCGTCGTCGAATTCAACGATATCGTAGGTGGTGATTTCCGAGTCACCTTCGACCGAATCGCCCACTTCCGAGTCGCCGGTCAGCGTCATCACTTGATAGACCAACCCATCATTCGTCTCTTCGCCTAAATCGCTTCCATCCAACGAGCGAGGCTTGGCTTCAACGATGCTGCCATCTTCGAGTGTGGTAACATAAGTCATCGTGCTTTCGTCGAAATAGCAGATGACGACAACCGGTTCATTGTTTTCTGGATTGCTCTCGTCGACTACACCTTCTTCTGAAACTGCAGTGAAGGTTCTCCACATTGATTTATCAATGACTTCGGCATCGTCCACCATGACTGTGTAGAAGGAAGCATCGATTGGTTTGGCTTCGTCGTCAGCGGTATACTCAACGATTTCTTCGCCATCAAACGACCACTGACTGTAGCCAGCAACGACTTCAGCGTCATCGCCGGTCACTTCGACGATTTGGCTCTCATCGAAACTCACGAAGCTCATCGCTACGACATCTGCTGGAGCTTCAAAAAAAACCATTTCTGCGTTTTCTAAATCGACCGGAGGAAGATCGCAAATAATAGCTTCCACATCGTTGGTCGTTTCGAAAGCTGAACCGTCCATCGTCAAACGATCTTCGAGGGTTTGAATGAGCAGCTTTCGCAGCATTTTTTTAGAGTATTTCATAGTTTCGCCTTCAGTTCACAATGATCCTTAGATCGTAGTTGGTGTGTTTTGTGCGTACCAGCGTCGGGATGTCCGAAATTTGCATTTTCCGGCAGTCTACGAGGTAGATGATTGTCTTTTCTCAGTGGGCCCTACTTACTAAGGCTCGGTAGTTTTCGGTTTGTTACGCCGAATCCAACGAAGTATTTCTTTACCCCTCGTTGAGGTAGGTAGTGCGATCAAGCCTGCAATGAGGAGGCGATATGAGTTTTCGGATAGTTTTGTCTGTTGATCTTCAGAGGAGTTTTCTGTTGCAGACACATCCCTCGAAAGGCTCACACCCGCCAAAACCTTGGCCAGTGCGGCATCGGTGCCTAGAACTTCCTCAACTTCAGCATCGCTTAAGCCATCGAACTGATCGGTTGCAATTTCCGACTGAAAGATGGCCTGCTGGATAAGCCCCAGTTCCGTGGGCTGTACGAACCATGGTTCAGAAAAATCTGGCGGTGCACTTTGCACGGATTCGACGGCAAGTGTAGGGACATCGCTTACCAGAGGGAGTGAGGCCTCATCACTGCGGAAGCGAGTGGAACGAGGCGGCATGGCCAAGCCTGTCATGGCGACAACAGGAGTATTGAGATCGTTAGACGGGTAATTACTTTCAACCGCTTTATCACCATGTTGCGACAGATTGGTTTCTGAGTCACGTGATTGTTCGTTGGTGATTTCTTGGGTGTCCGGTTGGTTTCCTACCAACGACGATATGTCGCGGCGAAGGGATAGATTGTTGGTGTTATCTTGAGTTTGCAGTGGGAGAAGAGGAACAGGTTGAATCAATGGCAAAGAACTTGGGGTGGCAGATGGAGTCGAGAAGTTGTTGTTCCCAATTTGGGCAACCGGAATAGCTGCTGGAACGTTTGTGTTTGAGTTCAAACCAGCACTCACAATGGGTTCGCCAAGTGCCGTGTCCAGCACTTCGGTAGGAGGCGTCGCTTGCGGCCAAGCTTCGCGGGCTGAATCGGTTGGTGCTTCTGAGGAATAGAACTCGTAAGATTCGAAGGGGCCAGCTTCAGCGGAGTGCGATAGTGTAACGCAAGTACCGTCAACCCTTTTGTCTGTTGAATCCCAAGGACTTGCGTCCAATTCAGATTCATCTGGCGAGTCGTTCGATGAATCTTCCTGTTGTTCATCGCTTTGAGAATCGTGTGGACCTTTATCGTTTTCATCGTTCCATTCGATGTTTACTTCCACATATGTCGAAATTTCCGCAGGCACATCGGGTGATGGTTGCTCCACGAGAACTTGCGGCAAATCGATAGAAAAACAGATGCGTTGATCGAGTTGTTCGAGTTGCGGTCGCATCGAAATTGTCCGTTTTTGGCGGGCATCGCCGGGCATCTTAGAGGAATGAGACATCATTGTTCCGCCTGTGATGAATTCGAGGTGCCGAGCTTCAGTTGTGCTGCGCGCTGTCGGATACTGACCAGTTCCTGTTCAACGGCCTGAGCCTTTGGGGCTTGCAAGACTGCGTGTTGCCATTCGTTTTCAAAGTTGTGGACCAATTCGCTCCAAGGGGATGACGATAAGTCTTTTGAAACAGAGGCAAGATTGATGAGAACATTTAGTAGGGCAACTTGCGATTCAGCGTTCCATGAGGCAAGCGACATGTCGCGTGCTTGCTGAAGCTGATCAGCAGCTTGTTCGAAACAAATCTTCGCATGAGCCACGTCGCCCGAGTCGGCGAGCAGTAAGCCTTGAGCATTGAGTGTCACAGAGAGTTCGCTTCGAAGCTTAGGACTGGTGGGTTGAAGCAGGATGGCGGTTTGGCGTTGCTCAACGGTTTTTTGAAGTGTAATTAACGCGGCTTGTACATCTCCCTGCTTTTGTTGCAAGATCGCCAAGTTATGCAGGCTGGTAGCATATTGGCGAATTCGTTTCCCGTTCGTGCGGATGAACTCAATATTCTGCGTTTGTAGTGTCACTGATTTTTGCGAACAATCGAGTGCCTGCTTCGGATTCGAGTCGGCGAGCAATGCAGCTTCATGGTCCCATATCTGCGTCAGCAAACGTTGCGCTTTCGAATAATTTGCAGCGTTAGGGACCTGCTCGCAAAGGAGAGTTGCTTGTTGCAGTTGCTGAAGGCTCAGTTCATGTTTGCCTTGCGAACGATACGCTTGGCTAAGGTTGGTGAGCACTGCTGCATGTTCGAGGCTCAGCGTGGGGCGTGTTGAGTCAGCTAGATTTTCGGTGGCTAGTTTGTCGTAAAGAGCGACGGCCTGCGTTAGACGTTTGATTGCTTCGTTCGTTTCTCGCAATTGCAAATGGCCTAAACCAAGATTCGCGACCGCTTTGGCATACCAACGCATTTCCGTTGGAGAAGTGGTTGCAAGTGGAGAGTCCGCTTTAACAACAAGTTCAAGCTGGGCAATGGCTTGTTGCCATTGGTTGCTACTAGCATAGGCTTCAGCCAATTGCACTCGGGTTATCTGCGTCGCAACGTCCAGTTCATGATCTTGGTGGTGATTTTCTTTGGCGAGAAAATGTTGGTAGAACTTGATGGAATCGGCGAGCATTTCTTGGCGAAGTTGTGGATCTGCCGAATCATCAGCCAGCAAGGGAATGATCTCGGCGTTCCATTTGTCGAGAAGGTCGCGACCCAGCCAGTAGTTTTCGTTGGCCGTCTTTAGATTTTGTTCGGAAGTTTGCAAGGCCACCTGCACTTCACGCTGCTTGACGAAGAGGATCACCACAGCAACTAGTGCTGCAATCATGGTCAATGAGCCTAATACTCCGCCGACTAAAGCCGTAAGTCGGTTCCGCTTAAGCCAACGCAAGACAAGGTTCCAGCGCGAGGGGCGTCGCCCTAATATCGGCTGGCTCTCCCTAATGGCAATAAGGTCGTGGACCATTTCGGCGATGGACGCGTACCGTTCGTTACGATCTTTGGCGAGCCCTTTGAGCAAAACTGTCTCAAGATCTTCAGGTACGTTGGCGTTGATGGACCTTGGCAAAATAGGATCGACTTCTCGTATGCGATGAAACGTCTCGGCAACGCTCGCATTCGGGATCACTTTTTCACCCGTACAGAGTTCGTAAAGTGTGGCAGCAAAGCCGTAAACATCGGTTCGATGATCGATCGGTTCGCCGGAGGCTTGTTCGGGACTCATGTAGCTGAGTGTGCCGACCAATTCGCCCGAAACGGTCAAATTGTGATTGTGAATTTGTTGGGCTAAACCGAAATCGGTTATCCATATCTTTCCGTAGCGATCCAAGATGAGATTGGATGGTTTAACATCGCGGTGAATAACGCCGAGATCGTGAGCATGTTGTAACGCGTTGCCAGCGGCGACCGACATTTCCAGAAGTTGTCGGAAACCATTTTCTTGCCAAACGTTTTTGGGGACTTGATCCAACGACGAGCCATCGATCAGCGGCATTGCATAGAAGCGTACATTCCCTTCGGTACCTATCGCATAGATAGGGATAATGTTGGGATGTTGTAACAGCGCGGCAGCCTGAGCTTCCAATTGAAATCGCCGTACACGTTTGGGGTCAAGCCATAGACTTTCGGGGAGAACCTTTAGGGCGACCGTTCTATTGAGTGAAACTTGAGTTGCCGAGTAGACAATGCCCATTCCACCCCGGCCAATTTCGCGATGCAGCAGAAAATCGCCAAGATGTGAGCCCTGTGCGGGTGTGTTCACAAACTTGTTTTTGGAAGGAACATCTCCGACAGCGGTGTGCAATTGTTGCAAGCTGGTCAAACATTTGCGCAAGGATTCCTGCAATTCCGGATGCTCTGAGATACAGGTGTCGATGTCGACTTGTTGACCGCTTTCCATGGCTACCATGCAGCGTTCGACGATAACGGCAACTTGTTCTTGTTGTTCTTCAGACAATTGATCGAGAGTTGAAACTGCGGCAACCATTATGATACCTCTCGCAGAGATTCTAGAGCTCTCAACCAAATCATGCGGACGGCGCCTGATGTTTTGCCAAGTCGTTGCGCGACTTCTTCAAACGACAGTTCTTCAATATGACGAAGCAAGAGAACGTCTCGATAATGCGAAGGGAGTTTCGAAATGCGGTCCAAGACGCTTTGCAATTGTTCTTGTTTTTGAACAATGCTACTGGGGCTAGCAGCCGAATCGACGAACCAGTTTTCGTGCATTTCCAAGCGAGATTCGTTGGCTGCTAACTGCATCGGCGTTTCGACTTCTTTGCGGATGTCGCGTTTCTCGACCAGCACATGTTGCTTGACGGCACAGGCAAGATTGTGAGCCAAGATTTGACGGATCCAACCCAGAAATTCGCTTTCTTGTTGTCCGCGAAATTGGCGAAAGTCTCGGAAGGCTTCCAGCATTGTATCTTGGACAATATCGGAGGCATCGCAGCGGGGACGCAAGCGCGGGTCCATCCTTGCGACCGCAAGAGCCAACAAATAACCACGGTACATGCTCAGGAGCTCTTCAAGCTCACTTGCATGCCCTTCTAGTGCTTTCTTGAGCACTTGGTTAGCGCGACAACGAAAATCCGAACTAGTAGTCAAAATGAGTACATCCTCCAGGTGTCAAAGGCTCCATTCGTTCCGGATTGTCACGCAATCGGGACGGAATTTGCGACCTTTTTTTGGAGCATTTGAAATGGGTGGACCGTTTTTCCGCAACGGAGTGGTCCCTGAGGGTGGGGTTTTGCTCCGCGGATGGACAAAAACGATGATTTCTTCGTCCTTCGACCCAGTACAGACGAAGCCTGCGTGGCAAAGTTCCCCAAGAGTACGAACTTTTGAGGGATTCTAAATGGGGTGGGGAACGACCTCGTTTGGCCGTACGCCGCAGGCTAGGTGCATTGGACTCGCGAGAGCGTTTGGGGCGATCACTTGCGCGATGGCTTGAGTAGCCTGCGAGGAGCGAGGTCAGATCGAGCGACCTCGTTTAACCCGTACGCCGTAGGCTAGGCGCGTTGGACTCGCGATATTGTTTGGGTCGATCACTTGCACGATGGGTTGAGTAGCCTGCGAGGAGCGAGGTCAGATCGAGCGACCTCGCTTAGCCGTACGCCGTAGGCTAGGCGCGTTGGACTCGCGATATTGTTTGGGTCGATCACTTGCACGATGGGTTGAGTAGCT
>JAFLCP010000216.1 GCA_017303505.1 Planctomycetota bacterium
ACGAGACGTCGATTACTACCATTTCTCTAATGAACGGGTTTTCCTTCATCGTGAAGTGAAAATAAATCCCAAAAGAGGCGCCACCTATGTCCTGAGCCTATGGCGCCACCTATGTCCTGATTGTTCCCAGGATCGGACCCATCTAATCTCTACTTTCTCCTGTCTACTCTCTGTGGCCTTTGGCCAATGGAGGATGGAGAACACGAATTGAACTTTTCGCTGACGAAATCCTTGCATTAGGGGGGGCTGCCGCGAAACCAATTACTTTTTTCGAAATCACAGGGTAAGCAGCTAACTATCGCTGCGACAAATATGCTCTTAGCAACTGTAATTCGGCAGGGACCGGAACTGTCCCACGCTCCCAAAGAGCGAAGGCCGCTGTTGATAGCATTCTTGCATCGGAGAACCCTATTGCTAGGGCAACGCCATTCAAAACCTGTTTTCCTTCACATTCCTTCCAAAGCGCGTCCAATACACGCTTTCTCGCGTACGCCCGTACCCCAATTTCAAGTAAACTCTTAAGTTTGCTTGCTTCTGTGGCATCAAACCGGGACAGTGCAACAATTTCGGTCGCAAATGCGTTTGATCACTATCTATCGCCTGTCAAGTGTATTGCTTGATGCGTGACTTCATCCCGTTATTAATTTCGAGAAGGCTCGACCCTTGATCCGTGGCCATTGCATACTGAAAAATCCAGTTTCCCGCTCTGGCGTCTGCGGCTGATAGAACGAGTTCGTGTGGGGAAGGAGAGCTGTGGCCGTTTTGGACTGGCAACTGTTTCACTGTTTCCGGATCTAGGAAGAAGTTTTCCACTTCATGTACGGCAAGCACATGCACGCCCTCTTCTTGCTCTGCCTTCTGAATGTCACGCGGTGCCAAGAAATCTCTATCAATGACCCCACCAATTCGAATTCCGCGATCTGCTTCCTTCGCGAGGGCACGGATCACGGCGACACGGCGCATGACTTCCTTACATGACCCGCATTCCATAAACCGCACATTGTGCTGGGGACCTGAAAGCTTGCGGAACCGTTCCCGCTCACCTACGCTTTCCTCGCCTTCGACAAAAACAAAAGTAAGTTGGGAGATAGAGAACGCGGGCGTTCCGACTGACCGTGACAAAGCTGACAATTCGGGACGACTATCCAATCTTGAAATGTGACTGACCTTTTTGGTTACTTCGTCTCGTTCAAGTATGAACGTTGCCTGTTGACCGGCGGCTTCAATTGCCTCCAGTGAATGTGTGGCAAGCCAAATCTGACCTGTTGACACTGTACTTGATAGATAAGCTACCCAGGAACGAATCAAATCGGCATTCAGGTGAAGCTCTGGCTCATCAAGTAGAAAAAGGCCTTCACGCAACCCAAACCGATCGATTTGACCAACTAAAAAACCAATTTCCCGCTCTCCGCCGCTCAACTGATCGAAACTCAGTTCCATGCCAGTTGTGTCGAACAGCAACGTGCGGCGTGTTGTGTCCACTCCGGTAAACACCACGTGCGGAAGAATTTTCGACAGCGAGTCTTTGAAAGTAGCGAAATGATCATTGAAGACCGGTGGAGTGGTCCCACTTTGGCTAGCTCGGCGCATGTCCTTCATGAGCTTGGTTCCCGCCTGATTCTCCCGCGCTAGGAAATACTTCAGCCATTCATCATAAAGTGTAGCCGTTGATCGAAAGGACCTGTCGCGAGTGTATTCAGAGCCCGACCAATTTATGTCATAAGCTTGAGTGATCTCATTAATATTGATGTTTTTTTGGGGGGTAAGCCCGATCGGCGTCCAGCGATAGAAAGTGAACATCTTTTGAATCGCGAAATCGATCAACTACATTTGACGTAAGTGTTTCGGATTTGTCCGGCGCTACACCTCCGGCAGTTATTCGACAGAAAGTCTCAGTGTCAGATCGCTTGCTGTGCAGTAAAAGCGTATGGTCCCAGGCTCGGAAATCTTCTATACTGCTAACAAATTGTTCGACTGTCTCGCTAACATCTGACGCCACATGAAACTGTAGGTGAAGCTCATGAACATCAGCGAACGGGTCACCTCGGGGAATTTCGACTCCTTGGCTAAGTCCGACGCGATGAGCACAGGCACCGATGAGTTCCAAAATATGGCTTTTCCCCGTGCCATTTGCGCCGACAATACAAACGAGTCCAGTATCCTTCTGTAATTGCAAGTGGATATCTGAAAAGTGTCTCCAATTCTTAATGCCTATTGATCGGATTCTCATGCAGTGACCCTACGTTCGTATCGATTCAATACAAGCGGACTACGAATAATGCGTTTTGCCGCCCTGCGGAAATGAACTGACTTTAGTCCGTCTATATACGCCGAGTGTCAACGTCTCGTGGGAATTAAAAAACGCCTCAACGAAAAACACGTGTTCAGTACCACTAAGGTCGACGAAACAAATGTCGCTTTTCCCGATTGGTCCTCGATTTCCGAAGCAGAATGTCTGCAAGACTTTGAAGACCTGCATTGCGCTCACTCCAGGAAACAAATCGCAGAACTTCTTCGACCGAACGAAGTATCTAAGCGGCTCTGAAGACATCTCGTGCTTCGGATGTTGGCTGACCATACCAAATGCAGCAATGTCGGTTGATTCAACCGCACGCCAAAGCGTCGAGGTTATAGTATTACCGAAGACTTTGCTCAGCGACTTGACCGATTCGAAGGTGAGAGGAGACGATCGCACATGCTCAACGAACGCATCTTGAAGAAAGAGTAATCGTCCAGCCGCAAAATTTGCCTCTGACTCAACTTGCTCTTCACATGCGAGACTAAGTGTCCGCTTCATGTCACCATGCATCACAGCATCGTGCCACGGTAGAACGCTATGCCCGATCTCGTGGGCTTCTCCCCAACGTTGCTTCGCGGGAGGTAATTCTGAATCGAGTAAAATGCGTTTGCGGTCAGGAACCCAAAGCGCTTTCAGCTGCCACTTCTTTATCGCATCGATAAGAAGTGACGGGCGGCTTATCACCTGTTTTCCAGCAACCTTTAGCCGGTGAATTGTTTCGGCGATCGCTCCAGTATTTGAAGACGAATAGAATCCAAAATCGAGTTTCAGCAGCTCTCGTACATGTTCAAGCCTGAGAGGCGGCTCAGGATTATCAAGATCATTTAGAATCTTCGTGATTCGCGTATCAATATCCCGAGCCGTTCGTTCATCAAGGTAGCGATTCTGCAATTGTTCAACCCCCGTCGGACACCTCGATGAGCACTTTTACGAACTCATCTAAGGCTTCCTTTTCTTCTCGCGTGAGCTTAGCGGTAGATTCAGACCGGGCTGCAAACTTCAGTGCAGCCTGATTTACCTCTGGTCGAGCTTTCGCGAGTCCAGCAACTTCCATCAAACGGCCAGCTGGAAGCTCAAGGGCATGTGCTAACTGAAAGACTGTGCGAACTTGAGGAACGATTGGCTCTTCGTTCTCAATCTCAACGAGATCTTCCAGATCAATATCTGCCTTTACTGCGAGTTGTTCAACCGTAAGGTTTTTCTTACGACGGGCTAATTCTATCAGACGCCCAAAAACTCGCTGCGCCTCACTGGCGGCAGGAAGCAAATCAAAATCACAAGCCATTCCTCCAACCGATACCGAAGGGCACGCGTCTTCCAAATCCGCTATATGAAGCAACCACTCCCTAGAAGGTCCTGAGCGTTTTGCGTTATCTGTCATTTGCTTTCTCCCATCTTCAAGAAGCCTGCAGCTTGCTGCCTGGTCAGCTCGAAATAAAGAAGGTTCTGTTTGCTCGCATCTCGGCCAAGGGGCCTCATGCGGCACACCTTCTCGTAAAACGGCTCGGCCTGGGGCAATGCATGTAGGCCTACTCTCCCGTGAAACCCTTCCTCCTCGCTTTGTTGCACCGCTCTCCAGAACAGTGTGGAACCGACGGTCTTATAGAGCCCATCTCGATTGATCTGCGGAATCACCCAGTTCCACGGGGCGACTTCCAGATAATCTACGTACAAAAGTGGCTTGCCTTTATCGGGCTCAAGCCGAGTAAAATAGCCTGCTGACTTTGTTATCATCACGCCCTGCCAGCGCTTCTCGCAGACTATTCCAAATCCAGTCGATGCGAGTAGCTGCAATTCCGGCACCTTTCGCGACCAATCCCAGTGCAGACTCTCTGGCCAATTCGGGCGGGCGACGCCGGCAGAGAGCAGCTCTTGCATGACCGACGAGCGCTCGGCTCTCCATTCGTTCTCAACAACGAGAAGATCTGTAGCAGCCATTCCTTCAAGTATTGTTGCTGAAACAAGTTCTTTATCGGATCTGCGCTGAACGAATGTTTCTATGCCGCTCACAGCACCATCACCTCTGCCTTTTCCTTTTTCGCCTCATCCTCAAAGAACAGCTTCTCGCCGCGATCTATACGCATATTCACCATCTGATAGAGCCGCAAGGCCTGCCGGAGAACCGCCGTCTTCGAGAGGTCTTTCTTTTCAGAAAGCTCGTCGAGAACTGCCATTTCAGCGTCGGTCAGATTCAAAGTCATCGTTTTTTTAGCAGCCATGGTTTTTTCTCCCTTCGCATCCATTATGCACTATTCGGCCAAAAAAACAATTGACTTTAGCTAAAAGATGGCTACAAATTACATACATCCCCTCAGCGTGGAGGGGCTAGGAGAGTCATTACTCGTGGATTTTCAGGAGGTTATGGTGGGAAAGAACGTTCATGTAGTGCCGAATGGCAACAACTGGCAGGTCAAACCGGAGGGGAGTTCGACTCCAACATCGACCCATCGGACGCAGCAAGCTGCTGCTGACGCTGGGAGACGGCTCGCTCAACAAAATCAGAGTGAGTTGGTGATACACCGCCCCAACGGCCAGATCCGAGACAAGGACAGTTTCGGCAAAGATCCAATGCCGCCTAAGGACTCAAAGCACTGAACCGTAGGTAACGACGATTCAACACGGCAAACGTAGCTGGTAGCGAGCAGGCCCCTGTCAGCTAGGTCGCACACAATGGAACATTTTTAGGAACGTACGAATGCCCAAAGTTACCTTTTTTCCGCTTGGAAACGCCGACTCAACGCTCATCGATTTGCGTAACGGCGAGAAGCTTCTATTCGATTACGCGAACCGCCGGAACGCCGACGACAAGAAGGACAAACGCATTGATTTACCTGTAGAGCTGAGGAAAGATCTCGGCACACGCGACTACTACGACGTCGTTGCGTTCACCCATCTGGACCAAGATCACTACGATGGCACGTCGGAATTTTTTCATCTCGACCACGACAAGGCTTACCAAGGGAAGGTTAATGGTAAGAGTCGCATCAAGATCAACGTCATGTGGGTTCCTGCAGCAGTTATTACGGAGGAACTGGAGGAGGAGGAATCCAAGGTCATTCAGGCAGAAGCTCGGTATCGCCTAAAGCAAAAGAAGGGAATTCGAGTGTTCTCAGCTCCGAACAGGCTTGCCGGCTGGCTGAAAGACAACGGAATGAAGATGTCTGACGTCGAGCACCTGATCACCGACGCCGGATGCTTAGCTCCCGAGTTCGACATTGACCATGATGGCGTCGAGTTCTTCGTGCACAGTCCCTTCGCTACTCGGCAAGACGATAACGACCTCGAAATTAGGAACGACGATGCGCTTGTGATGCAGGCAACATTTCGCGAAGGGGGAGTGGACACCAAGCTGCTGCTCTTTGCCGACATCTGCTACGAAGTCATCGACGACATCGTGAAGCAAACAAAGTATCACTCCAACGAAGAGCGACTCGAATGGGACGTATTTAAGATTCCCCACCACTGCTCCTACACCGCGATTGGGGCGGAAAAAGGGGACAATCAAACCGAACCCTCCGACAACGTCGATTGGCTCTATCGCGAACAGGGACAGAAACGCGGCGTGCTTGTTTCCACGAGCAAACCGATACCAACAAAAGGCAGTGATGAGGATAAAGATGTACAGCCTCCTCATCGTCAAGCCGCCAACTACTACAAAGCAATTGCGAAAGAACATTCGGGCGAATTCCTGGTCACAATGGAGCATCCTTCATCCACGCAGCCAAAGCCGATCATCATCGAGATCGACAAATGGCAAGCAACAGTAAAGAAGTCACAAGTGTTTGGTCCCGCTGCAGCTGCATCCGTCAGCGCGCCGAGGGCTGGCTAGGATGTGCGATGAGTTTCTTGCCATCGACGGCATTCTGGTTTCCGTAGCCGATCTGACGCTTCCCCGCGCTCGATTGTTCGCTGAGGCCGCAACGTCAGACCATTTGCCATATGTATCGTGTGTAGAGTGCAGCAAATCGGGCTCCTCTGAATCGATCATTATCGATGTCGTTGTAGAGCGACCTCAGCGCACGGTTCACGACATTCGAGCGACTGAACGGATTGCAGTGACATTCGAGGAAGATGATGCCTCACCGCCGGAGGTTGTATCGCTACGCGCAGACTTCCCCTGGGTACCGCACGTCAATCTGCGTTTGACGGAGTTTCCACGGAGTCTATGTCTTTACGACCGTCCCTGGGCTGAGCTATCAGCCCGCTGGACCGCTGCGACTTTTATTGAACGCATCCGCTACTGGTTAGCCGCCACAGCTCGTGGGTCGCTGCACCAAGATGATCAACCGCTAGAGCCGTTGCTATTACATAACGGCCTTCGCATCATACTGCCCGCTACAATTTACAACGACCTGCGGAGTCCCGCGCCGCTGCAGCTCAATTTCGTGCTTCCACGCGACTCTGATGAGTGCCGAACACTGTTCGCCATTCCTGCCTCGGGTAAGGAAGCCAGAAGGTCTGGCGTTCCCTTTATTGCTACAACGTTGGTTGCGAATCCCCAAGCCCATGGACTCATTCGACAGACTCCTGGGACGCTGGCAGAACTGGCCCAATTTCTGTCGAACGGTGGCATCGATCTAATAGCGGTTCTGCGAGAAAGATTACGTGACTGGGCAGAACCAACACAGTCGAAAGCTCAGCTTGCCATCATTGTGGCACTGCCTCTTACCCGATCTTCCTCCGGTGCGATCGAGGCGTGGAATTTCTGGGTCTTCGCTACGCATACTCCGATAAAGGAGGTTGGCACTGATATTGGGCTTTGGTCGCCGATGGGTGATAGAGTGGGTTTCCTTATGCACCCTGACGACACATCGAAAGGTTCAAAAACCGGTATCGATATACTCTCGCCGTACGTCGAGTTTTCTCGCAACTCTGCGGCAACCGCCAACGGTACAATTGCCGATACATCGAAGATCGTAGCTATTGGAGCAGGGGCACTAGGATCACAGCTCGTCATAACTTTGGCGCGGAGTGGCGTCGGTGAATGGACTATTGTCGACGACGATGAGTTGCTTCCTCATAACATTGCTCGTCACTCACTGCACGCCGGATACGTTGGACATCCTAAGACTACTGGGATGGTCCATTTCATGGATCAACTCTATGACTCAGGCGCAAAGGGTATTGTTGCGAACGTTCTGAGACCGGCTGAGAAAGCCGACGAGCTGAATGCTGCTTTCAACCACGCCGACGTGATACTCGATATCTCTGCATCGGTCACGGTCGCTCGACATCTGGCCCGTGACGTGTCGTCACCAGCGCGAAGGGTGTCAGTGTTCCTGAACCCGATGGGCACTGACGTTGTCGTCCTCGCCGAGGACACAAGTCGAACAGTGACTCTTGATGAACTCGAAGCTCAATACTACCGAGCCGTCAATAATTCTGCCGCACTGCAGGGACATCTCGCGACGAATGATGGGCGAATACGATATGGGCGCTCTTGCCGTGATATTAGCGTGTCGATGCCCACCTATTTGGTAACCGGACTCGCAGCGTTCGCAAGCGAACTAATTCGAAGGTCACTTCAGTGCCCAGACGCAGCAATAAAGGTATTGCGTGCGGACAAAGAGACACTTGCGATTGCTCCAGTCGAGGTGAAATCAAGTAGAGTCTCCAGAAAACAGATTGCCGATTGGCTTCTTGTTGTCGACGATGCATTGCTCGAAAGGTTGCAAGATCTGCGGTTATCTAAACTGCCGAACGAAACTGGCGGGGTGTTACTTGGAGTTTACGACCTCGACCGTAAGACAATTTATGTTGTCGACACGATACCTTCCCCTCCAGACAGCGAAGAATGGCCGACGCTCTACATTCGTGGAAGCGAAGGTCTACTAGAGGAAGTTCAGAACGTAGCTAAGCGCACTGGCGGACAACTGGAATACGTTGGCGAGTGGCACAGCCATCCGAACGGATCAGCAACTCGCCCCAGTCCTGACGACATCAAGGTATTCGCTTGGCTCACGGAGCATATGGCAACCGCTGGCTTACCCGCGTTGATGGCCATCGTCGGTGAGCAGGCAACGTCAGATTGGTATGTCGGGCAGATAATCGAGGCCAGTAGCTGGCAAGTCAGAAAACAGGATTGAACCACACATCGTGAGCAGCACGTCAAAAACAACGGATCAACCAGTGAGCGGACGACGCGATAGAGGCATCTGCCTTTGCCTTTCTGGCGGCGGCTATCGTGCCACTCTGTTTCACGTAGGAGTCATCCAACGGTTAAATGAGCTTGGCGTTCTATCTCGTCTGTCGACGATAACGAGTGTGTCCGGTGGAAGCATCCTAAATGGCCTCCTCGCATGTCGATGGGCTGACCTTACGCCGAATGCTGCTGGCGTGTTTACGAATCTACAAGAGGTGATTGGTCAACCGATTCTCAACTTCTGCAGGAACGACATTAGAACGCCGATCATCATCGGCGGTCGGCTGAATCCACTTAACTGGCGTGAGCTTGTTCGTGACCGAATGTCGGTCTCAGCTCGTTTTCTTGCGGATGCATACGAACCATTTTACGATGCTCGCTTTTCGGATCTAAGCTCTACTGGTCCTCGATTCGTATTTTGTGCAACGAATATGCACTCAGGTGCCTGCTGGCATTTTCATGGCGGCGCAGCTTGCAGAATGGGAGACTTCTATACTGGATACTGCGATGCTTCACATGTACGGGTCAGCGATGCGGTCGCTGCCTCATCCGCTTTTCCGCTTGGTTTTAGTGCACTAAGGCTAAAGATTCCCGACGAACTTCAGTTCACCAGAGAAGATCCGTGGGGCGAAACACGCGTGCTATCGGCCAAACGGTCAACGGTCTTGCTTGATCCAAAGAACCGAGCGCTCTTCCTGACGGACGGCGGGGTCTACGACAATCTCGGTGTCGAGCCAGTCTGGACAAGGTACCAGTCCCTGCTTGTCTCTGACGCAGGGCGGCCATTCGAGAACTTGGATACATGCGGGCAAGGCTTGTACTCTCGATTGAAGCGAGCCTCTGACATCAGCATGGAGCAAGTGGGGGCTGTCAGAAAGCGCTGGCTCGTTGAAGAACTTTTGGCTGGTAGGAGAGTCGGAGCGCTGTGGACTTTGCACACACGGATTGACGATTTCCCCCTCGCTGACCGATGTGGGTACGACTCGAGTGTCACAGCCGCGATTCAGCGAATTCGAACGGATCTCGACTCGTTCAGCGAGGCGGAAGCTTCAAGCTTGGCTAATCATGGCTATTCACTTGCCGATGCGGCATTACGCTCACGCGCTGCATCTATGTGTCCCAACCCCGACGCAGAATTTAATTGGCCAAATCCAATATGGACCGACCCATCGAAAATTCTGTCCGCGCTAAAACGAAGTCACAGTCGTAAAGTCTTTCAAAGCATAGGCAATTACGCGCGTCAATGTCTTTGGCCTTGGTAAACTATAGTTGTCAAAGCCGAAGACTCTCGCAGCTTTGAAATCACGGCTAGTCTCATTTAGTAAGCGTGAGGACACAATGGATAATA
>JAFLCP010000217.1 GCA_017303505.1 Planctomycetota bacterium
GTCAAACTGTTATAGAGTTGATGATACGTCAAACGGCGTGTTGGCGGCAATAAGAAGGAGAGTTCTGCGCGGCCTAGCCTACGGCGTACGGGTTAAACGATTGTGAGTGGTACAACAAGCATAAGGCGGTGGAACAACGGTAGGTCAAACTGTTGTTGAGTTGATGATATGTCAAACGGCGTGTTGGCGGCAATAAGAGGGAGAGTGCTGCGCGGCCTAGCCTACGGCGTACGGGTTAAACGAGATTGTGTGTACAACGAACACATGACGATGGAGCAACTGTAGGTCAAAATGTTATTGAGTTGATGATGCGTCAAACGGCGTGTTGGCGGGAATAAGATAGAGAGTGCTGCGCGGCCTAGCCTTCGGCGTACGGGTTAAACGAGTATAATCACACAACCAAAAGTACACCTCTCACAACGGCGAAAAATCTATGAACCAACGAGTCTCCATAGTCTGCGAGAAGATCAAAACTGAGGATCGTCTTTTGTGGCTTAACAGCCCGAAGAAATGGAAAGTCACAGCGACAAATCACACCACCGCCCCGATTTACCTTTCATGGAATGAATCGTTTGTCAATCCTTACAATAACCAACTCTGGATCGCCAAGATTGATAATACCGCAACTGCGGGGGATCGCATGATCGTCAAAGCGGAGAACCTCCGTTGTACGAATTTCATCACCAGCGGAGCCAAAGAAAATCTCATTCCGCCCGAACGTTTCATTCAGATTGAAATCCAAGGGGGGCAAACAGCAACTTGGATCATGGAGCGTGTAAAACGAAATCAATGGGATGGCTTTAATGTCTACCTTGAGTCACTCGCGCACACGATACAAAATCGGAAACAGATTCCTACATCGATTGAAACCGTATTTCCGAAAATCAAGGGTTGGCCCTGGTCGTGATCGCAGAGGGACAATGGTCGTAAAATTCATGGAACGCATCACTCAAGCTGATATCGACGATATGCGAAGTCGGGGTTATGACCGAACGACGCTGGAAATGGCACAATTGCAACTCGCTCGGTGCGAGCGAGCGGATCAATTGATTGCCCAGATTACTGCGGCGTTTGCTGGAGTGACCTTGGAAGATGGAATTGGACTTTGGGAATCCGATGGAATTGACGACCATTGTGGTCCGGAGGGACTGCGTGAACTTCGAGCGAAAGATGAGAAATTAGATTGGCAAAAGATTTCTGCGGACGATTTGAACTACTGCAATGCTGCCCCATCTTTTCTCGACGCTCGAGGTCTTTATTTCCATACGCCCGCGTTTATGGTGGCGGAGTTACGTGGTGAGCTCCATAACGGTTTTGTCAGTCGGCTTATTGACAATTCCTTTCTTGCCCCCGAATTTCGGGAGTTGTTAACTGCCGAGCAGCGGCAGGCGATCATTGCATGCATCAGCTTTTACGGCTCGCTCGAACATTACCAATTCGATTCCCAACATATTGCGAATGCGATCTTGCGTTTTAGCTCTTCCAAAGGGTCGGAATGTTGATGCCGACGCTGTACAATCGAGTTTTGAGAATGTCATCAGAAGCAACCGGAATTTTGTCTCAAGGGACCAAGAGCGAATAAATATGAAGCAGCTCTTTCTCTGGCTTCCTGCTCTTCTGACCGCGATCGGTCGTAGGGGTAAACGTAAATCTAAGGAGTCTAAACCGCTTACAGAAGAATATGTGCAACTTTTCAACGAGAAGGTGCTTGGTTCTACAGTCGCTGACGAAGTTCCAACACTTCTGCCGAATCCAATGGCATTATGGGTGCCCAAGCATGTGCAGTTGGATTACAAGCACGGTCGGTGTTATGGTGCCATCGTTCTGTACGAACGCACTTATTCATTCGAGTCGTTGCGGCGTGCGATTAATTCTCGCTTCAAGAAGTATGAAGCGGAAGCGTTTGTTGCTTCTCCAAACACAGGAATGTGGCGAGTTGAGGAAGCTCGTTTCGCGATTCAACTGGCTGATGACCAAGATGAGGAAACGTTGGTTGTGCTCTATGCTTGTTTCGTTGACGCGGCGACCATGGCGGAGAAAATGATCGAGTTGCGATCGATGTCCCCCACTATATTCAATGACTTTCCATTCGATGAATTCATAGGCATTTTACAAGGAGGTGAAAGTGAAAAGAATCAGAACTCCGAGTTACCGTAGCCTAGAGATCGTGAATGCATCGGTGGAGTATGTTACGTTGAACGCTTGGCGTACACATTGAACGCGTCGATTCAATGTTCGGACTAAGTGAATGGTCGTGTTCGTGTTGGCAGCAAGCATGTCATGTTAAACATTGAAGAGATTGGTCTCATCGAGCCGTACGACGAAACGCCCCCGCGGCATTGTCTGTTTACCCTGGTGCGTCAGGGGGAGCGGCTTGAGGCCCCTATCGCGCAACCAACAGGTACCCATATCGTTCTCTTAACGTTGCTTCTTGGAGCGATCGCTACACCGCTCTGTTTGTTTATTTATAGTGCCTTACGCCCCAGCGACCCGAGCGTTGGTATTGGGCTATTGTTGGGGGGGATTTGGCTACTTGGAGTCTTGGGACCAGCGGCTTTTTGGTTGTTTGTTCCAATCGGCTGGCTCCGTCCGGATCACTGGATTCGCTTTGATCGCGACACGGGTATTCTCTCGATTCGCGGTGGATACGCGGAGTTTAAGCGTGATGAAATTGTGGCGTTCCTATCGGTGACCGATTGTCGAAAACAGAAACGTCAAACCGAGTTTCAAGTCCTCACTGGGAGTGTAACTTCACTCTCGAAACACTTCGTGGCCAACTGTCGAGAACTCAACCCAAGCTTGGCTTTTGCCAAGGTGATGCAGGAGCTCGGGGAATTTTCACATATCCCGTATTGGTTTGCGGTAATTGACGAAGATGGAACATTGTCGTTGAATCCACCATCGGCAACGGAATTCACCAAGGTCACATGAACCTCGCTCCCCGAGTCCATTATCATTTGAGAATCTCTTGAGTATCAACTTAATCGACGCCCACGTATGCCACCTAAAGACCCAGTTTCGCTAGACGATCGTATCGCTGCACTTGGCGGTTCCGCGATAGCTGCTGGCATCGTGTTCATGGTTTGCTTGGCCTTTTACGCAGTGATTTCCAAGGGCTCCTATACCAAGCGAATCCAAGGGCGTCCTGTGGTGTGGTGGGTACCCAGCCTATACTTTTTGGGCGCATGTTTCGGAGTCTGCCTTGCCGACAATGAGAGATATTATTTGAGTGAAGTGGTGGGAGGGATGGGGGGATTCGGTTTGCTGACGGGACTGGCCGTTGGAAATTTACATGGGTTCCTCAACTTACGCAAAGCACAATTAGTGCAAAGAGAAAAGAAAGAACTGGAAACGGAGCCCAGCCCATATTCTGCTGCGGAGAACGATCCCAACCCATATCGCCCGCCGAAACGAGCGTGATAGAATCGATGCGTCGTTTACCTAGTCAGATCGCGCCATCCCCGCATTCGACTTGTGTTCAAATTGTTGTTGGCATTGGGGATATGCCGAAGGGGGCTGCAAAATATGGACGAAGATATCGCAAACATCGTCAGCGAGCATGGGTGGTTCTTTGCCAATGTTAGCGATGCGGCCATTCCTTTTTGTTATACGATCGGGTTGATGACAACCCATCAACATCCCGAATTGATCGCTTTTTCGCTTGAACCGCAAGGTGCTTACAGCTTGTTCGCCGCGATGATTAGCGCGATCGAACAAGGAACTCGATTTGAAGAGACGGGAATCAAAGAGTTGCAGGTTGGAGTCGACACGCATCGCATCAAGATTCGATCGGTGCACCCATCACAACATCCTTTGTACCTTGGTTTTGCGATGGGGCATCTTACCAGGCAAGGTCGAATAGGCGAACTGCAAGCGGTCCAAGTGTGTTGGCCTGACGAACGTGGCGATTTTCCATTCGACCTAAATTGCAACCCCCGCTTGAACGATCTACAACCGCGACTCGATATTCCCCTATCGGCTCAAGAGTCAGCTGAGTTCTACCGTCGATATGGTTCGTAAACCTGAAAAAGATGGGCCCAAGATCCGTGAGACACTTGGTTATTCCATGTGGGGATGGAATCGTGAAAGTAACGCTGGTAAGTTACAGGAGCGTTGTTTAGCGAGGTATTCTTCGCTGCATTGTGGTGATCGAAAACGTTTCAACAAATAATGATCTATGAGTTATCTTTCAACCGGTGTCGACCCAGAATGTGATCAACCCACGGGCGTTTTTGGGGGGGACGATATCAATGAGGCCGATCTTAAGAAGGTTTCTGGATTATTGATTGGAAAAGGGACGGTCGGGCTGTCGCAAGTCGCTGGCTCAAAACAGATCAAGTACTTAGCCACAACCGAATGGTCTCCTGAAATAGCCGAGCTCGTTCAAACTTTGCCTGCCCTAAAACACTTGCATCTCTCGCGTTTTAGAGGGGCGCTTGCCGATGCTGGTAAGCTTCCGAATCTAAAAATACTCACGATTTTTGCTTGCTCAGGACTCGAATCGTTAAAGCCATTTGCGAACTGTACTGGGATCGAGTCGTTGTGGATCAGCGGCTGCGTTCGGCTCAAAACACTGGACGGATTGAATCGCTACAAGAAGTTAAGTGAATTTGAAATTCAGGGAGCGATGACGAAAACGGGAACGCTTGAGTCACTTGCTCCCATCTCGACATGTACTTTGCTCAAGTATGTTGTGCTCGCGACGCGTCTTGCCGAGAAAGATCTATCACCACTTCAGAACCTGAAGCAGTTGCAGCATCTTTGGTTGCAAAATCGTTTCAAGAGCGACCAGTATGATTCGGTTCTGGCAGCTTGTGCGAAACTCAAAAAGATTGAATTACACAATGGTTCCTATGATCGCGTGAACGGATTTCAGGAGGATGAGGATTAGGGCTCTATAGCTGAAATATTTGGCTTTCGCGTTTTTCGCCTCTTTCGTGGTCCAAGATTGGAATTCTAACACAAGGCTGAGCCACGCATGATAGGCCAAGGGCCGTTTTTCGTAGGCGGAATTTGTCATGAAAAGAGTTTTAGTATTAGTGGGCTTGTTGCTTGTTGGCATGGCAGCGAATGCATATTGGTTGGTAGGACAACTTTCGCACGAGTCAAAGGGATGGGTTACACGCGAGGTCGCTCTGCATGACCTATCGCTGAGTGACTCATGTTTGCCTAGGACCTTGACCAAAATTCGATTCAAACAGTCTTTTGGTTTGGGACATGGTTCTGCCCTTTACTTTCTATGTGACGGAGAGCTGGACGAATTGCAGCGATTCGCGCAGAGCGAAGTTCAGTCGATTGCAACAGAAATGCAAAGCAAAGTGGTGGTGACGCCCAACTACATGCACCCCGAGGGTCGTGAATTCGATCCGGCTTGGATGCGACCAGAGCCCAATGCCGAGTTGGTCGCCTATTATGTCGACCGAGGGAGTCCGATCTTTATTGTTGTTGATCAAACGAATGGATTACTTTATTACTCTTGGGTCAATTGATCCAAATTAGGACGCAGACTTTGGGTGAATTTGTACAGGCAGCTTAAGTGTTTGACGAAAGAGGATTTGCTCAAGTTGTTTAGTGGTAGATCTGACTGTTTCGAGTGTACTGAATGCCAGAAAGAGTGCACGAATATCAAACCGATCTAGTTTTTGGGAAACGTAGTGCAAGGGAAAGTTCTAGTGTGGTTGCACGAATTGATTGAGGCTCGAAATCGTCGGCCCACCGAACAACAAGCGGCGCGAAAGATCGCCAGCTTTGCGGTTGTACCTGCAGCCAGTGTAGGTTTGCTCGCCGGCACGCAATTGGTGGGGCTAGCTGCGCCGATGGAACGGCTTATCTGGATATGCACAGCAATGGCGTGTGGAGCGGGGTTTGGTAGTGCCTTCTTGGTGTTAGGGATTTATTACTTTTTTGGTTTTCGTCCGGTCGCCGTAATCGCAGATTCACTGGTGGGAGGTTTTGCAGGATTCTTTTGCGGAGGAACGTTGACCATGTTGCTCATGTTGGGCCGTGTTGTGAATCATAATCAAGCCTTGTGGGCCTTGTTATTGGTCCCACTTGGTGCCCTCCTGGTTCCGCTTGTGCGCTCCATTCAAAAATGATGCCAGTGTCTGACAGAAGTCTTATTTTCCGTTTTCCGCTTTGATTCCGATCGTATATCTATGGCGTGGATATCAATTTCGCGGTTAGGGTGTCATGAGTCTTGAATTGAGGTTATCAGGGGAACTGAAATGAAACGGCACCTCGCGATGGGCGACATACACGGTTGTTACGAGGCCTTGCGAGCACTTTGCGATCTTGTTGAGCTTCGAGCAGACGACACTTTGATCACGCTTGGAGATTATTGCGATCGCGGTCCAAATACATATGCGGTTCTAGATTGGCTGATTCATCTGAAGTCCATTTGTAATTTGCGGCCACTTCGCGGGAATCACGACATCATGATGCTCAATGCGCGCGAAGCCAACTCTGCGTTTCGGCAATGGATGGACGCAGGTGGAGACATGACGCTCCAGTCGTATGCCCCATTCGATGGAGACGCGGGATCGTTAGCAGACGTACCGGAAGCTCATTGGCGATTTCTCCAAGATAATCTGCTCCCCTACTTCGAAACCGAAACGCACTTTTTCGTTCATGCGAATGTCTATGCCGAGATGCCACTGGCGGAGCAACCCGAATTTATGTTGTATTGGGAGAAATACGACGACCCACCGCCGCATGAATCTGGGAAATTTATGGTGTGTGGGCATACGTCTCAGAAGTCTGGCCTGCCGATATCAAATTCGCACTCGGTTTGCATCGACACATGGGCCTGCGGCGGTGGTTGGCTATCATGTTTGCATGTAGAATCGGGCATGATTTGGCAAGCCAATCAAAATGGTGACAACCGTCGATTATGGTTAGACGAAATCCGCGAAATGAGATGAGAACAATCTACGCGGGATCGCTCGGTTGATGAGGTACAGCGTATGGTAGAGAGTGTGCTGATCCGACCGCGTGCCGTGCTCATTGCCTATGGTATTGCCATCGGTTGCTTTGCGATCTGGTTGCTATTCTCTCCAGCGGGATGGCCATTCTATGCGTCGGAAGGTTGCACCTGGTCGCAGTGGATTTTCGCGCGAGCCGCAATTCCAATCACGGGTATCTTGGCAGCCTACCGTTTTGCCCTGGACGAATCGAAGAGAATTCTCAGCGTTGATGCGACGGGTTTTAGGCTGGTTGACTCAGATATAGGTTCATGGATTTTCAAATGGGATGAGCTTTCGCAGTGGGGACTGATACGCGGGGGCTGGCGGATAACAGAGAGCGAGGGAGGAACGCAATTTGAAGTCTTTCACTCTCAGGATGTAACCATCAGTATTACCTTGGTTGAAGGTCGTCAGCTCCGTTTGGCGCTACCCATCTTTGGATACACCAGAAAGTCCGAGCAATTACTTATTGTCTTGCGGCGGTACGTTGGAGATCGAGAGGCACCAGTCGTTGTTCTCAGAAGTGATGTGGCATACCGACGAAAAGGCGATGTTGCATTGCCTTCCCAGAAGAGAAGTACGCAACCGTGACCATGGTATACGAGATGTTATCCACGTAGGAAACGGCACTAGTGAAGCCTGAGTGCACAGCACATCTGCATTGTAGGCAGCAACGTTACTCTGGCGATGATAACAGCAACGATAGGATTACTTCGGAGTGGGCTTAAGTGTTTGATCAAGAAGGATAGGCTCACCAGAGGCTCTGAATCCATACGTAGTCGTCGCTACATCTTTCATGGTGATGTTGGAGTTTCGGTTTTGTTGATACTCCATTCTCGCTAATGAAATGATGGTTTGCTCGGGATCGCTACGAGTACAAACTGCGGCTTGTCGTTAAAAACGGTGTCAGGCAATACGCTGAACACTTCTTTGCCACCGGCCATGATCAACCAGCGTTCCAACTTTTCATTTGGGCTTATTTCACAAAACTGAGCCAGATTAGAGTCCCATTGTTCCATTCGCGGTGGCTTGTCCCAAACGCACACAATGAGTGCCTGCAAAGAGTCGAGTTGCTTTTTCACGATCTTGGGGTCGTTCGAAAAGGCAATTTGCCAGCGTTTTTCGCGCGGTCGTATCTCGTCGACGTTGGGGCCACCTACAATACTTGCCCCTCCACCGAAGCGTTTTAATTCCTCCCTTCTCCAGTCAATTCCCGACACCCGTATATCATCTCGATACTCCAACGCGATTTCACGCCATACGGAAGCGTACAATGAAAGTTGATAGTGCTTCTGTTCCCAAGCGAGTGTTTGAGAATGACTGAGATTGGCAGCACGTTCCCACGGGGTACGGCCCGCGAGATAGGCGGCTATCACCAGTGCAAACAGGAGGATGCCTTTGAGGCTTATTTGAAACCATTTCTTTTTCATGTTGCCATTATCTGAATGGAAAAAACTGAATGCAAGCGCGAGCTAAGGAATCGAATAATCTGTGCCGAGCAATAATAATCAGTAGTGTACTTCGATAGCCTCCGAGATAGCTGACGTTAAGCTCTAGATTTTTCCGTTGTATCTTTCGAAGTATTTGTAAGTTATGCTTTGATTAGGAGGGACGAAACGGATGAACCTACATGAAATCCTTAGCGGTAACTGGAAATCCAGTCGCACTGAAGCCTTGTTTCCGGAAGAGCCGGTACCGCAGATGTTGATTGATATTCTGCCAGCGGACTACTTGGATGCTGTAAGAGAGTTTGGCGGGCGGGAGGGATTTCTTGGAACGGAGTATCTGCGTTTGCATCGCCTCGATGAACTTCTTTCCCTGAACACTGCCTATGGCGTACCGACTGCAGTGCCTGAAATCGTGATTTTCGGATCGGACGGCGCACTCGAGGCGTTTGCATTTATGTTGGAAGAATCTGTGGTGGTCAAAGTCCCGTTCATTCCTCTTCTGCTTGAGAACGCGTTCATTGTTGGCAGTTCGTTTTCGGACTTCATTTCGTCTCTGCACAGCACTGGTCCAGCATTAGAAATCGATCCGAATACACTCGGTATGCAGATTCATTGTAAGCATCCAATCGCGCTCGGAGGCTCTCCGACAGATCTAGACAACCGCGTCAATGTTCCCCCTCAAAAGCACGCCGAGTTGGCACGGTTTTGGAACAAGGTTTACAATCATGCACGGTCTCAATCGGAGAATGACGCATAGTTTTATTGAGCAGTTACGGCTGACGCAGAGTTTATTTAAGCGAGCTAACTCAGACGTTTGATTGACCATTACGGTAGTTAATCCCTTCAACAATCGTGGGCACCCCGAAACAAGTATGCCAAAGAAGAAGCCAAAGACGAGCCTGCCAAACATTGACGCCAAAAATGTGCGTGCACGCTCTATTGAGTTGGTCGATAGCAAGGGGAAAACTAAGGTAAGGTTCACGACTTCATCGGCGACAGCGAATAGCCCTGAGATGACAGTCATACAGCTATGCGGTAGAGACGGGCTTCCAAAAATAGAATTGCAAGTGATTGACAATTCGCCTGGAATTCGACTTGTATCCGAAAGCGGCAATGTTGGTTTTACGGTAGCTCTAAACGAAGACTCTCACGGGATGACGATTGCAAATAAGAATGGTCTGCCCGCTATCCAACTGGGTATTTACCATAAGGATAGCGGCGATAGTCCCCTGGGTACTAAGCCACGGCCAGCGCACAATTAAGTTATTGCCCACAAAGGACTTGCTCAAGTATGTCCGTATTGTAGGCAGCCATTTCCATTCGTCCCACAATACTTTCGCCCTTTTTCTGACCTCGTTTCAGCATCGA
>JAFLCP010000218.1 GCA_017303505.1 Planctomycetota bacterium
ACGAGACCACAACCGCCACGGCCCGTGAGCTTTATCTTTCAACTTTGATGACGATCAGCGAAACCGCAGCCGAAGCGACAATGCGAGCGGATCGCGATAAAGAGATTGCGCTAGCCGATTCCGATTTGCAGAAGCAACTCACGGGTAACGAATCAGCTCACACGACTGCGGTGAATAATGCCAACAGTGCCCATAGCACAGCCACTGCTAATGCCGAAGCCGCTCGTAAGAGTGCCGAACAAGCTGCCTTGACGCAGCTCAATTCCACGTTAGCTCAAGCGACCAAAGACAAAGAAGCCTCGATCGCAGGGGCTGAACGCACCTACGATCAAGCGGTCGCTTCGCTCGATGCCCAGTATGGTTCAGAATCATCCAACGGCGACACAGGCGTCGAAGGGGCCACGCGTCGCAGCGCGATCAAGACTCGCGACGCGCAGTACTACGCCGCCCGCGACACCTCCTGGGCCAACACCCTCAGCAGCTCGACCACACTTGGCACCTCCCCTTGGACGGTGAAAGCCATTTCCGCCGCAAATGGCCAAGCAGCTTATTCAACCTCACGTGCTAATGCCCAAGCCGCACATGATGCTGCCATGCTCGATGCAATCGAAGATTGGCAACTCTCCAGCCGCGAATCGCTCACTGACTTACTCTTCACCGAAGGCCAATCCCGCGAAACCTATAACATCGCCACCTCGAATGTGTATGCAAACTGGGAAAATGGGGTCGGAAATTTGCTGGGGGATAAGCCGGAGGGAACGGGATGGGGTATGCCCGTTGGAAAGTTCGCTGGTTCTGGTAATGAAGGAAATAACCAAAAAACAGGAAACCGAGAATTTGCGCAGTACATTGTTGGCGACGAAACAGGCCAACCGGAAGGGACAGCCAATGGTGACAGTGAGTCGCAAAGGCCACAACTTCCGAACCGCGACAATATTGTACCCAGGCTTGAATTTGATTTTTTTTGGATCGGTGGATATCGGCCAACAAGAGAATCGATCAAAAAGCAGGACACTTGGATACGCGAGGGGATTCCTGATTCTGTAGAGGCACAACGAAGCTTGGTCGTCTACGCGTTCTTCACCAACTTGATTGGTTTGTCACAGTACCGGCAAATGTGCCTATGCCAGGCTGCCGTCCAAGATCATTTAGGGCGATCAAGAGAGATTCTTCATGATGAAGGCGTGGAGTCACTTTTGGAGGAGCAGAAGCGAGCTGCCGCAGGCATTGTCGATAACAGCATGTTTAAGCAATTTTACGAGATTGAGTACATTCAATCCCAATTACCTAATACGACATTGTTTGCCGTCCCAAACGTTGATTCAATACGCGACCAATTCAATCATGAAATTTCTAGTCGACGAGGTACAACCGGCTATTCTAATGGCGCTGACGCAGCTCCCTTTGTAGATACAGTAATCATAGAAGTTGCGACTTTGCCATTACAGTTCGTGCCATTTGGAAAAGTGATGCCAGCTAGTGCCGCGAGAGGTCCGATCCTCAGCGGATTTGACATGCCTGTGCGACCGCAAACACGAAGTGCAGATTTTATAAACCCCAAGCAATTACTTGACAATGCGGATGATGTTCCTTTACAAAAGGTGGTGAATGATGCCCCAAAGGGAACAGGGGTAGTTGACGACGCTATCCGTTCTGCGGATCGAGACTTTGCACCAGGAAGCTTGAGCGCGGCTAAATCTTGGACACGGAGCGGGAGGTTGAGAGCGTACCAGCGGGACTACAATCTCCCTATCCGTAAAGGTTATGCGAGATACATTCCTCCCGATTCTTGGAGTCCGAATCAGGCACTGCCACGTGGTCAAAACGGTGGGTTCATAGACAAATTTGGAAACGAATGGGTGCAGGGAGTAAGCCGTACCCCCGGTCAACTATGGGAATGGGATGTTCAACTAGGGCGAAATGCAAGTATTTACTTTCGAGACAAGGCGAGAGGCGGTACACACGTCAATGTCAGTTGGGACGGGGAGATCACACACTAATATGAGAGCGAACAATTTAAGAATGACTGGTGTCCTTCGCGCCTTCGTTGAAGCAACGGATAAAGACCAAGGCAAAAAAATTGCGGAGGAGCTACGAACGCTAATTCCAGGGAGCCTGGAAGCGCAGTCCGCGCGAGTTGAGCGATATTGGAAAATCCCTGATTGGTTCGAAGTTTTGATTGAGCTTCAGGGAGTGGATGCAATTGATTCGTCTTGGAAACTAGCAGAGACACTTTGTTCACAATGGCATCTCACTAAAACCCAACACGAACTAAATGCTGTCTGGTCTCATGAAGTCGAAGGCGAAGTCGTTCACCCGAAAGTAAGGTGGCTAAGCGTCAGTTTTTTCCCAAAATAGTGCGTAGTTTCCCCAAATAGTGCAGTCCGCAACTTTGATGTCGTTCCTTACCGACCGACGAACTCGCCATTCGAGAACCATCATGGCATTCTAGACGTTTGGGCTTCGAACAATGTTCCGAACTATGTAAACAGGGACGCTAAAACCCCTGCGATCGCGTTTACGAAAGCACAGCATGATGCTACGAGGGAAGTTTATCGAATGTGGCTCTTTGAAAAAACGGGTAAGCAAGTTGAAGGTGTTATTGATTGGACAAAGATTAGCCCTCAAGAGGTGCAAGCGCTTTTGAATCGTATGTTTGACGCAGCAAAAGTGCCACAGGCAGCGCGAGACGCGTATATGTGTGCCTTCAATCAGTACATCTACATGAACTAGCGTAAGGAGTTTGCAACAAATGAGTATGGCTATGCCAGACTTGATCGAAACAATACAACGTTAATCGGATTGTGGCGTGAACCGGTGGGATCGCAACCCAACGTCGGAGCGAATGAACTTCCGGCGGACCTAGCTGAGTTTTACTCGCTCGCTGGAGGTGCTACGCTTTTCTGTGATTCACCCTACGGAATCGAAAATGTATCCCCCAAGGATTTTGTTCGCGCAAATCCTGTAATCGTTGGCAATTCATGCGAAGACGATTTCACGCACGATTGGTACATCGTTGCGAAAAACGGGGAGCAGTACATCACGATAGATCTCGCACCATCTCGTGCGGGGAGGTGTTACGACAGTTTCTGGGATCGACACGGCGTTCCTGGAAGCTGCCCAATTATTGCGAGAAGTTTTTCGGATTTGCTCGAAAGGCTTCTTGCCGCAAAAGGGAGCGCGCTTTTTTGGCTTGAACCTCAGTTCAAGAATTTGGGAGATGCGTATGAGCTGATTTTATAACGCCTTGCCCCAGTCAATGCAGCGTCCAATCCCGTAGCATGCGGGACGCCGTTCAAACAGCTTAGCTCGAAGAAGATAGCAGCACTCGAAGCGAAGGTTGCGGATCGTACGATTACCAAACCCGAGTGGAAGCATCAGGAATGACAGCAAAGACTAACGGATAGGCGTCAGGATGGCATAGATGGGTTTTGGGCGCAAGAACGTCAGGCTTTAAGCCAAGGCCTAGCAGGTTCACGAAACTGGAATGATACGGCTCGACAAGCTATTCTGTCGGGCGGTCAACCTGGAGGAATCTTTAGCCACCACAAATACAGTGTCTCGCAGTACCCTCAACTCGCGAATCATCCGAATAACATCTTCCCGGTAACGTTCTTTGAGCACTTCCAGAAACGGAATAGTGGGAACTGGCGGAACGCAACGCATGGCGTTCCATTGAGACCCGATTTACTAGATAGTTTTTAGGGAGCGAGAAATGTCAAAAGCTGCGCTGATACTCGGAAATCTCGGCGATTCGAAATCGGACGTCGTCAAAACGGCACGAAGCAATCTTGGGCTCGAAGTTGGAAAGATATTAGAGCTTGCAGGCTCCGGTCGTCCGTTGGTCGTGAGAAAGCTGTTCGATCGAGCCGAACCAAAGTTCGCTTCCGGACTACAAGTCGTACTCGCGGATTTGGAAAAGCTTGGCGTCGCGTATGAAGCGTACGAACTATTGGACCATCAAGAGTTCACTCATGCGGAAAAAGTGAAACTGTTTCGACTCGATGCCACTAAGTTGCAGAACATGATTGCAGCTCACGAGGAGTCGATTCGTCAACAAATTGAGTTGGCGGCATTGCAAGACGGCGATGAATAGCGTTCTTGAAAGCGTCGGGCAGTGAACGTGGCCGAAGTAGTATCCCTTCAAGTCCGGCGGAATCTCAGTGAACTCGTCAGTGTTGCACGCTCAATGCCAGTTGAAGCATAGTGTTCTCGAAATAGTTTGAACGGTAGAGCGGCGGCACGATGCCGCCGCGATATCTTAGCAGCATGCGTTCTAAGGTTCGGAGCGAAAAGGAAGTTAGTCATTGCAACCTGAAAAGACAAGGAGACCGAATGCACGGCGGAGAAGGACGAGTACCAGAATGAGTATTGCGATACCCAGATGGGAACCAAAGTCGAGAAAACGATCAACAATACAACTTGAATCGAATGCCGATTTAAGCGTAGCTAATTCGGGCGAACGGCCAAGTCGATGAGACGTAATTGAAAGTCTCGCAAACTCTTTTTGATTTTGCTGCGCAATGATAGTCAGATTGGAAGTTTATACATAACAAAGTACCATGTCCGAATTTGTTGCAGCTTGGAAGCCGTTCCATTTTGCGCAAAATCTCCTCAACCACTTCGGTAATCGTCTGTACTGTTGTCTGAAGCAATATTCTCAGTTGCCGCAGTAGATTGCAGAATTAAAGGTATACCATTTTTCATCAAGTGCGTGTTTCATACTCGACTGACTATGCCGACACCCTGTATCGTTCCAGCGAAACACGTACGTTGGTACGCCAGAAAGACTCGGATCTCCGTTTGAACATTCCCGCAGCCACTTCCCCAAACTCTGCTGATCAAAATCCGCTCTTCTTGTTAGCACAAATCCCCCCGTTCGGACAAAGGCATCATACCGAATGGCGAGTGACGCCCAAAACCGCCCGCCACTTGGTTCGATAAGGCGTTGGCCGGTGTAGGTGCTATAGACGTGGCTGGGGTAACTGAGTTCGTAGTCTTTGAGCACTTGGCCGTGGTAGTGGAGATGGTTGGGGAGGTAAATGTCGTCGTCATCCCAGAGGGCGATTGCATCGAAGGGACCAAATTCTTGGGCGAGCTCGAGCATGCGGTTGTATTTTTCGACGATGCCGGGCTCGCGAGTGGTGGTCGAGATCAGGGCCCACTTGTCGTGACGTTGTTCGGGGAAGACGCCGAGGTCATCGTAGATCAGTAGGAATGCATCTTTGTGGACCTGCGAATGAAAACAGGCTAGCGATTCTTCGAGGAGCCGCCAGGGACGATTGTAAGTTGGACAGAGACAAAGAAATCGCATTATTCATACCCTTTCATTTCAGCGCGACGGATCGCTTCTTCAATTAACGAACGATTCAAGTCAAGTGGATTCAAGCGCCAAGCCAGTTTCCAGGTCTTGGTATCGAGTGCAGCCGTAGCAGCAATTTGAAGCTTCTCGGCCCAGGACCAGTTGGAGGCGTTGTGATTGACTTGATCCAAGATCCATTGGAAGTTGTGCTCTTCACGACAGCCAGCTACGCCCCAGCGATCCATTTGCAAAGCGGTCGACTTGCATGAACAGTTAGGACGTTCGGTAATGCCGATTTCTTTCAGCATTTCGAACATCTCAGTGCCGAGCCCAAAGCATGGTGGCCATAACCAAATCTTGCGTAGTGGCCTATCGGCAGCATCGCGCGAAAGAACCGTCAGCCCATACTGATTCGGATAGTGCCCCGCGACGAACCACTCACCTTGCTCGACTAATTCGCGAATCGCAACAATCAAACCCTCACCGCCGTTGTCGCCATGAACTCCGTTGGCTTCGGTATCATGAAAGACGATGTGCCGCGAAACATGGGGAGCCCAAGCAGCAAGCTCCTGTCGCGCTCGAGCTGCATTGTGGCGGGTGTCGATGAAGAGCATATCGACTTCATCACGAGGCGCGGGCATCGAATCGAGCGATTGGATCTTGAGATCCCAGGTTGTCTCGGAGGACTTGTAACGCTGGCCAAGGTCGAGAATAGCGTCATTCTCTTCTTGGTAGCTTAACAGGTATTTCGGCTTACCCGCCAAGTGTGCAAGCGAACTCTCGCGACGTTTGGTCATTTCAGCCACTCGCTCGCAACCTACAGAAACGCACTTCAGGCTCGAACCTTGGCCGCCAAGAATGATCGGATTCAGCTCACAACTTTGCTTAATACGGCAGAGCAAAATGTCGTCGATCAACTCAACACCGCCGAACTAACGTTTACCAATGGCTCGGTCCAAGCATCGACATCCACGGACAAACAATCGGGAGCTGCTGCGTCGACACTTCGTAAGGATGCGGCCAAAGCGAGCATCAATCGTAGCAAGGAGGACATGGGAGCTATCGTTACCGCCAGCATTAGTGTGGCCAATGCCGAGGTGGCTCATGCGCTGCGGGTTCAGACAGCGAAAGTAACGCTGGCCGAAGCCACTGGAGCGGCTTTGAAACAGAAGCATATTGACCAGTACACCCAAGCGGCGATTGCAGCCGCAGAGACGGCTATCGCGCAAGCCACAACCATCTTTAAGGCCAGCGAGAAGACTTCGAACATTACGCGAGCGGGTGATGTGGGTGATGCTGCCATCGCAGCTGCGAATGCAACGGGCCAAAACTTGATCACGCAGATTTCGTCGCAAAACACCGCGCTGACCACGTATACAACGACAACCAATACGTTGGAGTCAACGTTTACATCGACCATCAATGGCCTAACAGTACCTCATACCCAGGGAACCAGCGCTGCAATCACGACAGCGGATAATGCTACGGCCAACGCCTTGCGTACTACGTTGGCCAGTACCGGCGTCGCCGATGTCAATTGGATTACCGCCTTCGCCAATGCGGATGCAACGCGAACGGGTGCTCAAGCAGCTGCTCAGGCAGGGTGGGTGACATCGAGCGTGCAATCAGGCAGCAGCGTTCTGTTGTGGAATTGCGGCGATGTGACATCTTCGAACGCTAGTGGTTCATGGGCATCACAATATGCTCCTGCTCGTACCGCCATGATTACGACCACTGCTTTAGTCGACGCTGGCCGCCAGATTACTGCCTGGCTTGATCGAACGTTGCGCGATAATGATCAAGCCGATGCGGATGTGCAATACATTCAATCGATCGCCGCACCGGAGACACAATTGGCAGTCGCCGTAACACAACGTGAGAATCAGCACGCCACGTCGAGTACAAACACCTCAAACGATTTGAACACCGATTTTGACACTTCAGGTTCAAACATCCAAAGCACATCGGCAGCTATTGAGAAAAGCTCAGCCGTCGATTCCGCAACCGCTTGGAAAGCCTATCAGGTTGCCCTGGCCAGCTTAGACGAAGGGGCCGCAACGACCGCTGTTGATAAAGCGTATCAAGATGCCTTAGCGCACGTGACTCGTAATTCACGGGTTGCTTATGCGAATCTCACTTACACCGAAGGCGTTGTACAAGTCGGTTCGGTGGCCGATGCCATCACCGAGTTGGGGCAAGCAAGTAAGACTCATGTGACCAATTTAGCCGATGATGAGAAAACCTATACCGACACAGCGGCTCCGATCATTGGTGCTCGCACATTGCTCTACACGGAAGCAGACAACGATCTCCGCAAGGCGATTACCACCGCCGACAATGTGTGGCGCAATAACACCGCACAGGCTTGGGGAACGCATACAGCGGGCGATCTGGTAGCGCGTGGCAATGTGCGCCGGACGCTGGCCAATACATCGAACCTAATCGCAGATGCCTCACAAGCCAGTATCGCAGAACTCAAAGCGCAGTGGTGGCAGAACGAGATACCAAATTATCTGCAGTGGAGTGTCGATATTGGTGGCATCGAAACCACTTATACCAACAGTACTACTGCCAACATTTTGCTTCGCACGACCGGTGTCAAGAATGCCGGTATCACTTATGCATCGACCGTTGGCACAGCGATTAAGGCTTACGAAACCACAACCGCCACGGCCCGTGAGCTGTATCTTTCGACTCTGATGACGATCAGCGAAACAGCCGCCGAAGCGACAATGCGAGCGGATCGCGATAAAGAGATTGCGCTAGCGGATGCCGATTTGCAGAAACAACTCACGGGTAACGAATCCGCTCACACGACTGCGGTCAATAATGCCAATAGTGCCCATAGCACAGCGACCGCTAATGCCGAAGCCGCTCGCAAGAGTGCCGAGCAAGCTGCCTTGACGCAGCTCAATTCCACGTTAGCTCAAGCGACCAAAGACAAAGAAGCCTCGATAGCAGGGGCTGAACGCACCTACGATCAAGCGGTCGCATCGCTCGATGCACAGTATGGTTCAGAATCATCCAACGGCGACACAGGCGTCGAAGGGGCGACGCGCCGCAGTGCGATCAAGACGCGCGACGCGCAGTACTACGCCGCCCGCGACACCTCCTGGGCCAACGCCCTCAGCGGCTCAACCACCCTAGGCACCTCCCCTTGGACCGTAAAAGCCATAACCGCCGCGAATGGCCAAGCAGCTTATTCAACCTCACGTGCTAGCGCCCAAGCCGCACATGATGCTGCCATGCTTGATGCAATCGAAGATTGGCAACTCTCCAGCCGCGAATCGCTCACCGACTTGCTCTTCACCGAAGGCCAATCCCGTGAGACCTATAACGTCGCAACGTCGAATGTGTACGCGAACTGGGGCAAGGGGATTGGGAATTTGCTGGGAGATAAACCGGAGGGGACGGGATATGTTCCCGTACGAGGTTATGGCGAAGTTGGAGTTGGAGCAATGGGAGGCGCCGGTGCCATTAACACGACTCGCTTTGAGGAGGGTGAAGACGACCCAAAGGATTCAGGTTTAAAGTCGGACGAGCCGGCCACTCCTAGACCGATACTACCACCTTCGGAAGGTCCAATCGTTTGGCTTACGCCGCAACAAATGTTGGAACTTGAGCGACAGCATGGGTTGGAAATGATGGATAGATTCAGAAGAGCCTATCGTGTTCGAGATCCAAATATGGGGTTGTTTCCGGGGGATCTGATGAACTCTCTCAGTCAAGACCGGAAAAGCAATGGTGGAGGGGATTCGAATCTGCTTGCATACAAAGAGAACTCTCCAACGTATGCAAGCGATCCGAGATACTTAAGACAGCCGACACTAGAAGAAACAGCAGAACTGAGTAGGCTACTTGAATTGGAAAAGCAGATGTGGGAGCTTGCTTCCAAACATCCGGAGAACGGCGATTTTCTAAATTTGGCTGCTCGTATCAGGCGCGAGCGCAATGAATTCCTGAATCGAGTTACTTGTGAATCCCAACCTTCAAGGTTCGCCTCGATTGGAGTCCTCGGGGGGACCTGTTTAGTTGGCGCTCAATATGATACGCCTTTTCCAGGGCCTGCAGATGCAATATCAATAATTGTTTTTGTGTTTGGAACGGCGGGGCTACTTACTTTTGGCCCTTCTATTCCGGTGATTAGTTCTGAAATCCGGGAATCCGCCGATGCGCTTTCTGAATTAGTGCTTCAAGCAAGACGTCTTGGGGAGCAAATTGATCGCGTTCATGATGCGTTGAAATCATATTTTGAACATATGGGGAAAATCGACGGTAAAGGGAGTCCGGATGATGGAGATCCCACGGCCCGCGCGCGATGTTGGGGTAAATAAATAGTCTAGCGCGATCCCATATTCTTTGGTAGACCATTACTTAATACAAGAGCCTAGAACCACGATGGTTGCAGAGTCTTGTAAAAAGGAGTTC
>JAFLCP010000219.1 GCA_017303505.1 Planctomycetota bacterium
GCGGATGCTTCTGGAAAATGGGAAGTCAAACTTGCCCCTTTGCCAGTAGGTGGTCCCTATGAACTCAAGATCGCCGGCAAGAACACCGTGACAATTACCGAAGTGCTTGTGGGTGAAGTTTGGATTTGCTCTGGTCAATCCAACATGCAATGGTCTGTCAATGCATCCTACGACCAAGACCTCGAAAAACTCACCGCCAAGAACGATCAGATTCGCATGATCAACTTTCCACAAGTAGGTCGCCAAGAGCCAGTCTGGTCACATGACGATCGACGTTGGACCGTATGCTCAGCCGAAACTGTTGGAGGTTACTCAGCGGTTGGCTATTTCTTCGGTCGCCAACTTCAGGAAACGCTGGGCGTACCTGTAGGCTTGATCAACAACGCTTGGGGTGGCTCGGCAGCTGAGGCTTGGATTAGCCGCGACATTCTGGAAAGCGATCCGCAATACGGCCCACTCATGGAACGTTGGAAGAATACCGAAGCGGCTGCGGAGGAACTCGGCAAGAAAACAGACTTATCCGAAGATGACAAGAAAAAGCTGAATCAATTGCGGGGTCAACTCGGCGGCAACAGTCGCCCCGGCAATATCTATAACGGAGTGCTTAAATCCCATTTAGGCTACGGAATTCGCGGGGCCATTTGGTACCAGGGCGAATCCAATGCAAGTCGCGCTTATCAATACCGAGAACTATTTCCTCTGATGATCTCAAGCTGGCGCAATGAATGGCAGGAAGGCGACTTTCCGTTCTATTGGGTTCAGCTTGCCGATTTCAAAGCCGAGAAACCTAACCCTGACGAAAGCGATTGGGCCGAACTTCGCGAAGCACAAACGATGACCATGAGCAAATTGCCGAACACCGGACAGGCAGTGATCATCGACATTGGCGAAGGCAAAGACATTCATCCCAAAAACAAAGTCGATGTCGGTCGTCGCTTGGCTCGGTGGGCACTGGCAAAGGACTATGGAATCGACATTGCCTATCGCAGCCCTCAGTTTAAGTCGGCTGAGAAGAAGGGGAACAAAATGGTTCTCACCTTCGATTTCGTCAACGGCGGCTGGAGACCTTTTGACGTTAACGAACCTATTGGCTTTGCCATCGCAGGTGCTGACAAAAAATTTGTATGGGCAAAAGCCGCAATTCAGAAAGATGGAAGCATCGAAGTTTGGAGCGATGAAGTCGCAGATCCTGCTGCAGTTCGATACGCCTGGTCCGATAACCCTGTGTGCAATATGTTCGATCAAGCAAACTTGCCACTGACTCCATTCCGTACCGATGATTGGCCAGGTGTCACCGCCAACAACAAATAGTAAATCTTCAAAACGTTCGTTCGAAGATTTTTCAGAACTCGCGCGACCGAATCGGCCGCGCGAGTTTTTTTGTGTTCGTAATCTATTCTCAATGTGAACAAAATCGCACGCGGCGAACTTATTCGTGACTCGGTGAAGAATAGAGTTCCAACAAAGCAATTTCCGGTTGGCAGCGAAATCTCAATGGATGAACTCCGGCCAATCCACGACTCACATGCATTAACGTTGGCTTGCGAAAGAAAACACCGGAAGCAAACTGTGAGCCGTACCAACTGGGAGCCACAATAGGGCCAATCAGCGGGAAGCGAACTTGGCCTCCGTGAGTATGTCCTGCCAGCAATAAATCAATTGCTTGAGACTGAGCCCAATCGATAGCATCAGGGGAATGTGCTAGGGCCAAACGAAACATATTGGAGGAAACCGAGTCAAACACAGGCTCTTCTCCAAACCACGGCTTTTCGTGACCCGCTAACGAGATCTTCTGTCCGTGGATGTCAATTTCACAGACTCGACTCCCTAAATCAATCCAGCCACTGAGAGTTAAGGCGCGCCGCACCTCACCGGGATCTGAAATACGCTTATCGTGGTTCCCCAAAACAAAATAACAACCGTGCGGAGCCTTAAGCGAACCAAGTAACTCCTCGATCCAAGGCAAACATTTAGCTTTGTCGATAATGTCGCCAGTGATGACAATCATATCGGGCCGCATGCTCACCAATTCATCCAACGCTTGGCGATAGAAACTTGTGGCCAATTGACCCGTGAAATGCAGATCTGATATATGTCCAATCCGAAATCCATCCAGGCATTGGGGCCAGGCCGGCAACCACAAAGACTTGCGGACCGATTGCAATTCCAAGATGCAATTTCCCGGCAACTGCGCGAGTTGTGCCGTGAATTTTTTCTGACAAAGCGCGTCTCGCTGATCATTCAAATCCAGATGCCTCACCAACTGCGAACGCAAGAGCTGCTTGGGAGGAATCAAATAGGCTCGCGAGAATAGCCAAAATGGCCCAATGACCACATCAACAGCTAAACAGAACAACGCGTAGACCAGCACAGGTGTTGAATGGCCAGGTATCGAAGTTCCAGCCGCAAGCCAATTCCAAATTGAAATAGGATAAAGTGCCAACAGCACAACGGGGAGCAACAAAGTAATCGGTAGGAAGATACCACGCTCAAAAAACTTGACGAGTGAGCGTGGCAGGCCCGTTGCGTTGATACGATTGTAGGCAAACACCCACCAGCCAAAATGGCCGATGATTACGAAACAGAAAATGAGAACTCGAACAAACCCATCCATCCTAAGATTGCCAATTGTTAGGCGTGCTGAGGTTGATGGTTGTCGATAATCGTTTCCACCACAGAAATCAATTGATCGAGACGGAACGGTTTGTACAGGATGGCCTTGGAATGCAAACCTGCTTGCCGAGCCTTCACGATACTGTGACCGGGGTCATATCCGAAGCCCGTCATGAGCACCATGGGGACAGGCTCAAGAATATTCTTGAGACGCAACATCAATTGATATCCGGAATAGTCGGGTAACCGAATATCGGAAATAATCACATCGTACGCGGCATCGGTACCAGCTGCTTTCACCATCATGACGGCTTCATCACCATGATGGGCTGTTTCCACAGTGCATCCGTAACGTTCCAGCAAGCCGTGGGCATCGTTGCGCACTTGTTCATCGGCATCCACCACCAAGACGCGTTTGCCACGCAACTTGGCATGTTGTTCGAGCGTACATCCCAGAGGCACAGCCTCAACGGGAGCCATTTTCTGCCCAACTTGTTGAATCACCCGCTTGATATCGCGAGCATTCTTCAAGATGCGTTGCAATCGTTGAACCACATCAGGATCATGCCCAATGTAACGCTCCATCACATTCACGGCATCTAGGAGAATATCGTCAACAGGCAACGCCACGGCACTGTGGATTGCTTCGCAGCTTTCTTGTGCGGCGTTGGTTTTTTGTGCGACCAACAATTCCAATGTGTTGAGCGACATTGCGATGTCGCGGGCAAAAATTTCCAAGAACTGTCGATCGGAATCATTGAATGCATGTGGCTTAGGGCTTTCGATATTGATCGTGCCAATAACCGATTCATGCAACAAAATGGGAACCGTTAGCGAGCTTGCTGCACCGTGAAAAGCTTGCAGATAGAGCGGTTCGCGACTGGTGTCCTGGCAGAGATAGCTGCGGCCGGTTGAAGCCACAAAGCCGGTAACACCATTTCCTTGTGGGCATGCAAACAGCTTTCTATCCGCTGCTTCTTGATCAATTCCCACAGACAACAACGGGATCAAATTGCCCGTTGATTGTTCGAGCAACCGAATCTCGATCACATCGACGTTGAGCAAGCTGTGGGTGTAATGACGAATGTTGTCTTTTAGAAGTTCGATACGCTGCTCGACACCCATTTCAAAGATTTCGTCGGGCTTGAGATCCGCCAGCTTGCTACCAGCTTTATGGATTGCGGCTAATTTCTGCTGCTGCAAAACTTCCGCAGTAACATCATTTAAGGTGATCACCAATTGGACAACTTGATTTTGTCGGAGCAGTGGTGAAACGTGAATTTGGAAGAAACGGTTATCAGCAGTGTGGAGTGTATTGCTACAAGTAGTATGAGCAGCAGTAGCCGTTTGGAGCGGACAACCTTCAGAACCAATTAACTCAGGCTGTCCCAAGGCCTGATAGAACTCGGTCTGAATGAGACCAGCCGGGAAGAGTTGGTGAAGAAACTGATTCGCCCACAGAACTTTGAAGTCAGCATCTACCAACGCGACACCATCAGGGAGCGCATTGAGAACTCGTTCGCTTTCCAAGACAGCTTCAGCGGAATTATTAGTTGTCGCAGAGCCTGTAAGTAGGAATCCTAGGTGTGGGTCATTTTTGAGAGACACCCAAGCTTCTAATGGCGAATCAACACGTTCCCAGACGGCACCTGATTCAAGCCATTGGCGAATATAGGCGGGTGGGGAATCGGACTGCGCGGTTGTATCGGCTACTGAATTCGACGTCTGCGGATCGAACCAGAGCACTTTGGGCTTCGCGGACAAGCCATTGCTCCCTGCATTTCAAGGAAGGCGCACCCTTCTATGGTGCGTCAATGTGTGGTGGTGGACAATGGATTATAGGCTCTGCAAGTGCGCGGAGCAATGTCGAAGGTTGCTGATTCCGGGGGAGTGCGACGGTTTGGAAGCTATCGTTTTTTGATGGAGCAATCTAATTCCACTGCGACTTAATGAAGCACTCCCACAGAGTCTCGACGACGCCTCAAGCCAGAATTACTGGGCTTTTTGAGAGCTGGTAAACAGAGCCCCCCTTTAGCCTTCGGAAATTCTCCAATAATTCCCTATTGTGGCCCTTCCATTTGGGTGTACTAGGTGTAAACTCTTACCCCGTACAAACCTCTCAAGCACCCCATTTTACCCAATCGACAAAACCTTTTCTATTTGCATATTCAGCTCACACGTTATCTGGATAAATAGACAAGGTGTGCGTCATGCGTAATTAGGGATGTTTACGTTGACTTTCATTTCGGCTGATATACAGTCGAGGGTCCACTTTATTTTGGTTGTTATGCGGTCATTTCGACCGCTTGAATACGCGTTGTTGTTGAGGCCGTCCCGGCCGATAGTTTTCCTGAGGAGCATTAGATGAAAATGCGTAAGTTTTTGGCCTTGTTCGGGTTGGTCGCAACGATGGGTGCTGCCAATCTATCCGCCGCTGATTGCGGTGGCTGTGGTGGTTGCAGTGGCTGTGGTTCAGCAGCTCCAGCTCCATGCGGCGAAGTAGTTTCCGGTTGCGAAACTCCAGTTCAGTACGTTGAAAAGACCGTTTACGTTCCACAGTACGTTACCGAAAAGAAGATGGTAACCGTTACTGAGTACAAGACCGAAGAACGTACTCGCACCTACAACGTCACCAAGCAGGTTCCTGTAACCGAGCAGAAGACCGAAGAATACACTGTTATGGTTCCAAAGACCGAACAGAAGACCGAAGAATACACCGTTATGGTGCCAAAGACCGAAGTTAAGACTGAGTCTTACAAGGTTAAGGTTCCTGTAACCAAGCAAGTCGAACAGACTTACACCGTTCGTGTTCCTAAGTACGAAACCGTTGAACAGACCTACAACGTTAGCGTTCCTGTTTACAGCGATGTCGTTCAGGACTACACCGTTTGCGTTCCTGTAACCACTGCAGTGGAACAAACCTACACAGTTAACGTCCCAACCACAGAAACCAAGACCGGCGTTCGCAAGGTTTGCCGTTTGGTTCCAACCACCACCTACAAGACCGTTACCAAAGATTGCGGTCACTGGGAAACCCAAATGGTAGAAGTACCAGCTTGCGGTTCCGCTGCTCGTAGCAATGGCTGCGGCGGATGCGGTGGTTGCGGTGGATGTGGCAACGGTTGCGGTGGCTGCGAAACTCCTGCTACCACCACTGTTTGCCGTAAGGTATGGGTAAGCAATCCTGTAACCGAACAAGTTCCAGTAACAAGCTGCGAACGTCAAGTTACCGAAGAGCCATACACCTACACAGTTACCGTTTGCAAGCCAGAAACTCGCACCCGCACTGTAAACGTCACCAAGTACGAACAACAAACCAAGCAACGAACTGTTAAGGTTTGCAAGTACGAAACACAAACCCGCACTCGCCAAGTTCAGGTTTGCAAGTATGTTGACGAAACAAAGACCCGAACTGTTAACGTAACCGAGTGCGTTGAAGAAGAGCGAACTCGCGAAGTTAAGCACACCGTTTGCGTTCCAGAAACCAAGACCCGTACCGTTAACGTTACCACTTGCGTTCCTGAAAAGCGAACCCGCACCTACAACGTAACCACCTGCAAAACTGAAACCGAAGAAAAGACCGAAACCTACAAGGTTTGCGTTCCTGTTCAGGTTCAGAAGGAAGTTGACGTAACCGTTTGCAAGATGGTTGCTCAAACCGTTACCGTTCCTGTAAGCACCAGCAATGGCTGCGGAAGCAGCAACGCTTGCTCGACCCCAAGCCGTGGCCGTTTGTTCGGCGGTTTGTTGGGCAAGGGCTGCGGTCGCAAAGCTAAGAGCTGCGGCGGTTGCGAAGTTGCTCCAAGCTGCGGTGGCTGCGAAGCTGCTCCAAGCTGCGGCGGTTGCAACTAATTAAAAGACTTGATCATCTCAGTGATCTCGATCGATAAATAAGAAAGGCCGTGACCACAAGTCACGGCCTTTTTTCGTTGCCTGATTACCGCTCCCCCCTTCACAATATGGACTTGTCAATTCAACTTCACTCAAGTCCATTCGCTCCATCCGGTTTATCCGCTTGAGCAGAATCTGCAGAGAGGGGAGGGGAAGGATCATTGAACCCAACCACAATCTCAACAATAGTTCCCACACCCGCCCCCGCAATTGCCAGGATAACGATCATTCCGATCCCTGACAAAAAGCACTGCAACAAAACATCCAATAGACGCCTTGAAGTCTCGTCACCTTGCGCAGAGGCAATACCACTGTAATGCACCCAGAGTGAATAACCCAGCAAGACAAGCGTGTAACCAAAGCCCGAAACTCCACCCAAAATCGTAAAGCGGCGTGTAATGGAAGTGTCCATCCGCTGCATGGGCTGCCGAATCCCGTCCGGTGGCACAGCAAAAGGATTTCCCGACACCTCCGAATTCAAATTCTCGTTATCAGCCGATGTGTTGTGCATCATTCGAGCCTTGAACTCTCTCTCATTGCAAATCCTGCCCCCTACGGACTCGATTCGGCAGGCCGGCCGACATGAGCTAAACCACGCCCCATTTCCCCATACTCCGATCACGAATGAGCGCAGAAAAAAGTGCCCAAACTAGATGTTACTAATCCGGGCACTATGTTGGAGCGTCAATCCTAAACAAGGCAAGGGAAACTATCCCTTAGGAAAATACTTGGCCACCATCTTGCGAAGGTAGGCTAGCGATTCCGCCATCTCATCCAAGCCGTTCATGCCATCTTCGATGCTGATCCAACTGTTGTAATTGTGCTCGGCCAAGATGCGGAAGATGGACTCGTAGTCATTAAGTCCCTTACCGGTAACGCCATGTTTCAAGAATTGTGGATAACCGACAGTACCATCCTCGAGCCTCAATTCATCCAGCGTCTTACCGGGCAGTAGATAACGATCGCTGGCGTGCATGCTCACAACACGTGGAGCAACCTTTTTGAGCAACTCGACTGGATCGTCACCAGCCACAACCGCGTTGGAAGGATCATATTGCACACCGAAATATTTTGATTCTGGAATGGCTTCTAACAATTCCAAAAAGACATCCATTTTCTGCGCGAACTCGGGATACTTCCAATGCCCATCCTTGTAATGATTTTCCAAACCGAGCACGACATCTAACTCTTCGGCAAGAGGCAAGCAAGCCTGAATGCATTCGCTTACCCAAGCAATTCCTTGCTTGCGTTCTACCTCGGGATAACGTTGGCCGCTGAGTACCCGACAGACGACCCCAGGGCCGCCGATAATTCGCGCCGCTTTGATCATCGCTTGCTGCTTGGCAACAGCTTCGACTCGGGCTGCCGCATCGGGGTTAGTAAAATCGGGCGAACAACACAGCATGGGGACGACTCGCCCAGTGGCCTCCACTGCATCTTTCACTTCGTTGAGATACTTTTCGGATAGGCTCGTAAAAAAGCCTTCATACATTTCCAAGCCATCGCAATCCAATTGCTTGGACATCTCGATCCAATCAAATACCGTCATCGTTCGATCGAAGCTGATGACCTCTAAATAGCACTTAGGAAACGCTGAAATTCGCACAGTCATGAGGATAAGCCTTGAAGATGAAAAAGGAAGGAATCAGTTTTGACTACAGCGAGCTATCGACTTGAATAACCGCTTTCGCAATCGAACCATGATGCATTGTTTCAAACGCGTCATGCCATTGTTCCAATCCCCAAACGCCACCCAAAATCTTTTCAATTGGAATCTGGCCGCTCGCCAACAACACCAACACGCGTTCCCAAATCGGCCAGTTATGACTGAAGCTACCTTGAAGCTTCACGTTCTTTTGAACGAGCGGATCGAGCGAGAAATTAATCGGTGCTCGTCCCCAGCCGACCTTGCTTACCCAGCCACCGGGGCGAACAATGTCAATGGCCGTCTTTAATGTGGCCGAAATCCCAGCCGCATCGACGACACCTTCTACGCCTAAACCGTCTCGTGATTTTGCCCACTCCTCTAAGCCACTCACGATGGCCGTACAGCCGATCTCGCGTGCGATAGCCAAACGCGCCTCATCGCGAGGAATACCCACCACGGCTACATCGGCACCGCGCAACTTGGCCATCGCAGCGCACAACAAACCGATCGGACCAGGCCCCAGCACGGCCACACGATCCCCTGGCAAAATATCAACGTTTTGTGCCACTGCGTTAAAGGCTACACAGCATGGCTCGGTCAGCGCCGCAAATTTCAGCGGCAACGAATCGGGGACTCGATGCAAACAACGGGCAGGAACTCGCACATATCGAGTCATCGCCCCATCCACACCATACCCAAAACCTTTGCGGGTTGGGTCGAGATTATAAAGCCCCTGGCGGCTCATTGGGTTATTGGGGTCGATGATTGCAGCCGTTTCACTGACAACTCGCTCTCCTTCTTTCCAGCCAATCACGCGTGAGCCTAATGCGGCAATACGACCACCAAACTCATGTCCCAGGATAACAGGATAGTTCACAGGCCAAGAATGCTCGGCCGTCCATTGGTGCAGATCTGATCCGCAAACACCAACGGCACCGACTTGAAGCAAGACATCTTCGTCGCCGATGACTGGCAACGGAACTTCTCGCAATTCGACACAGTGAGGTTCATTTCGAAAATTAACGACAGCAGGTTGTAATGCAGTGGCCACAAGAAATCCTAGAGAATGTTGTTTTACTGAAGGGAGGAATGATTTAGCGTTTGCCAACAGGCACGTCGCCATAATTGTGAACTGCTTGACAGATCTGTCGCAATACCTCTTCCAAATCGCCACCAGCTCGTTGGAAACGGTCTGCATCGATAGCCAAAGGAGCACCAATCACGACCAGCGGCGCACCGTACTTCGGTGTATCAATTGCCTGTTGGATGCTCAGACCACCTACCGCTTGCACCGGCACCGTTACCGCTTCCACCACTTCCTTCAATTGATCCAACGGGGTCGGTGCCTTTTCGCCTCGCGCTGCAATACCACGTCGCTCGTCATAGCCGATATGATGAATGACATAATCGCAACCGAGGTCTTGTAACCATTTCGCTCCCGCAACCATATCTGGGCAACCGAGATTATCCCCCATCACCCCGACGTTGTAATCTTTGCCTGCCTTGGCCACACAACGAATGGTTTCTTCATGGGCCCGCGCCATCACTACCACATGCGTCGCCCCCGCTTTCCCCAT